>CAYTEC010000005.1:0-48760 GCA_964436745.1 uncultured Dehalococcoidia bacterium
CATGTCTCCGAACATGTGTAACCCTTGTCTCCGGTCTTTACAGACAAGCTCACCATGAGCGGTCAATTCTCCGCTCGTGGTAAGCACTGCCCCGCTCGTCCTTCGGCGGGCTCAGGATGAGCGGATTATTGCGTTGGTGGTGAGTCCGAAGGCCCGCAGCCGCCCGCGCAAGAGCCCACGCACAGCATTGGCCGAGGGCCAATGTTTACGCCCGGCGTGGTAGAGCGCGCCGCCCGATGGTGGCCTTGCTCTCGCGCGCCCGCGCTCTCGCGCGCGCCGCGCGGGGGTTACGCAACGCCGCGCCGTCTGCTACAATGTGGCATGTTCCTGAAGGCGCTGGGGAGCGGCGGATATCGCTCGGTTCCCTGGCCGTTGGTTTCGGGGGTGTCGCCCTGAACTCGATCGCGGTGCTCCGCCTGGCTGCACCGAAGCCGGCGCTCCAGTCTCCATCGGCGCGGCAAGCGTTGACGGGGACCCCGCGACGACCCACCGTTACCGGCCTCCGTGCGTCCTTCGTCGCCATTCGAGTCCCAGCGAGTCCCACGCCACTGTTCGCGTCGCACCTGGCGGCGCGCTTCGCGACCGCAATGCTGCTGGATACCGGCAATCCCCGAGCGGTCCGCCGTTGGGGGGTTGGAATACGGGGCGAGAGCTCCTCGAAAGCGGGGGAATCCCATGGTAGATCGATCTAGCGCCGATCAGGCCCCTCAAAGGTACAGCGCCGAGGATATCCAGGTCCTGGAGGGCTTGGAGGCCGTCCGTCGCCGTCCGGGCATGTACATCGGCAGCACAGACCAGCGCGGGCTCCACCACCTCATCTACGAGATCGTGGACAACGCCGTGGACGAGGCGATGGCGGGCTTCTGCGACCAGACGTCCATTGCTATCCACTCGGACGGCTCCGTGACCGTCACCGATGACGGTCGGGGGGTCCCGGTGGAGGTCCACAAGGCCACCGGCGTCTCGGCCCTGGAGACCGTGTTTACCACCCTCCACGCCGGAGGCAAGTTCGGAGGCGGCAGCTACCGCGTCTCCGGGGGGCTCCACGGCGTGGGCGCGTCGGTGGTCAACTTCCTCAGCGAGTGGCTGGTGGTGGAGGTCCGACGGGATGGGCGGCTCAACCGGCAGGAGTTCGACAGGGGCCGGCCCAGGGGACCCGTCCACGACGTCGGCGAGGCCGAGGGACAGGGGACGACCGTCACGTTCCTCCCCGACGCCCAGATCTTCGACGCCGTCGAGTACGAGGCCGCCACCCTCGACCAGCGGTTCAAGGAGATGGCGTACCTGAACCCCGGTCTGGCGCTCACTTTCGCCGACGCGGCGTCCGGGCACGAGAGCGCCTATCGCTACGAGGGCGGCATCGTCAGCATGGTCGAGGAGCTGAGCGGAGACCGGGAGACCCTCCACCCGGTGATCCCCATCAGCAAGGTGGTGGAGGGCACCCAGGTGGAGGCGGCCCTGCAGTACAGCACCAGCGTGGCCGAGCACGCTCTGTCCTTCGCCAACTGCATCCACACGGCGGAGGGGGGCACCCACGTCACCGGGTTCCGCGCCGCTCTGACGCGCGCCCTGAACGACTACGCCCGCAAGCAGAAGCTCCTGAAGGACGACCAGTCCAACCTGAGCGGCGATGACGTGCGCGAGGGGCTCACCTCCGTGCTCTCGGTCAAGATCCTCGATCCCCAGTTCGAGGGGCAGACGAAGGGGAAGCTTGGCAACGCCGAGGTCAAGCCCATCGTCGAGTCGGCCGTCGCCGAGGCCCTCACGATCTACCTGGAGGACCACCCGAACGAGGCACGCCGCATCGTGGAGCGGTGCGTCCTGGCCCAGCGGGCCCGGGAAGCGGCGAGGAAAGCCCGCGAGCTCGTCATCCGTAAGAACGCCCTGGACGGCTCCGGCCTTCCCGGCAAGCTCTCGGACTGCACCGAGAAGGATCCGGAGCGCAGCGAGGTCTTCATCGTCGAGGGCGAGTCCGCCGGCGGCTCCGCCAAGATGGGCCGCGACCGCCGCTTCCAGGCGATCCTTCCCCTGCGCGGGAAGATTCTGAACATCGAGAAGGTGCTCTTCCCCAGCGGCCGCCAGAAGGTGGAGATGGGGAACGGCAACGGAAATGGCAGCGGGAATGGCAGCGGGAATGGGAATGGGACCGGCGACGGGGCCTTGGTTCAGCTGGAGCGGGCCAGGCTGGAGAAGCTGCTTTCTCACGAGCAGATCCGCACCCTCATCAGCGCCATTGGCGCCGGGTTCGGTGAGGACTTCGACCTGAAGAAGCTGCGCTATCACCGCGTCATCATCATGACGGACGCCGACGTGGACGGCTCCCACATCCGCACCCTGCTCCTCACCTTCTTCTTCCACAACATGCTTCCGCTCATCGAAAACGGCTACCTCTACATCGCCCAGCCGCCCCTCTACCGCGTGCAGCAGGGTCGCAACGTCCAGTACGCCTACTCGGAGGGGGAGCGCGAGAGCATCATGAAGACGATGGAGGGCAAGCGCGGCGTGGGCCTCCAGCGTTACAAGGGCCTGGGAGAGATGAACGCGGAGCAGCTCTGGGACACCACCATGAACACCGACACCCGCGTGATGCTCCAGGTGACCCTGGACGATGCCGAGGATGCAGCGGCCACGGCCGCCGCGGAGTTCGACCGACTCATGGGCGCCGAGGTGAAGCCTAGGCGCGACTTCATCTTCGAGTACGCCAAGAACGTCCGCAACTTGGACGTGTAGGCAGGCGGCGGGCCGTCTCAGGCTTGGGGGGGAACGGATCATCGTCGCGCCGGTGCACGACGGGGATCGTGGACTGGAACTGGCAGGAATGACAGAACTGGCGGGGGAGGGTTCGATTCCCTCGACGTGCGCCACGCTGGTTGCCCTTGACTTGGTTGTGAGGCATTGGGTCGGAAATATTCACCAGTGCGTAGCAGCGCAGGAGGGCAACATGAAGAGATGCGTGGTAGCGACCGTGGCAACGGCATTGTTCAAGACGATGTGGGCAGCCAGCGTCGGCACCGTTGCTGGTGCCCTGTCAGTTCCAGTCCGCGATATCCGCATCCCGCAGCACTTGGGCGTATGAGGGACTTAGCCCATCACGGCTCATTCGAGTACGGGTGGGCGGGATCGTTCGAGACGCGGCAATCTCGCCGCTCGGCAGCGCCGGCGAGCCGGGCCAGCAGATACGTGAAGGAGCCCACGACATGACGACCGACATCGGCAAGATTCAGCCCAAGCGAATCGAGGAGGAGCTTCGCAGCTCGTACCTTGACTACGCCATGAGCGTCATCGTCTCGCGCGCTCTCCCGGACGTGCGTGACGGGCTGAAGCCCGTGCAGCGGCGCATCCTCTACGCCATGGACGAGCTGGCCATGCGCCCCGGCACCGCGTACAAGAAGAGCGCCCGTCTGGTTGGCGAGGTCCTAGGCAAGTACCACCCCCACGGCGACACCTCCGTGTACGACGCCATGGTCCGCATGGCCCAGGACTTCTCCATGCGCTACCCACTGGTGGACGGCCAGGGAAACTTTGGTTCCATCGACAATGACCCGCCCGCTGCCATGCGGTACACCGAGGCTCGGCTGGCCCCGATCGCGGAGCTGATGCTGGCGGACCTGGACCGCAACACAGTGGACTTCTTCCCCAACTTCGACGATTCCCTGAGCGAGCCCTTGCCGCTCCCGGCCGTCGTTCCCAACCTCTTGGTCAACGGGGCCTCGGGCATCGCCGTCGGCATGGCCACCTCCATTCCGCCCCACAACCTCCGTGAGGTGTGCGACGCCGTCTGCCACCTGATCGACCACCCGGACGCCACCGTGGACCAGCTCCTTGGATTCGTTCAGGGGCCGGACTTCCCCACCGGCGGCATCATGATGGTGGGTCCGGCCGGACGCGAGAGCATGGTCGAGGCCTACACAACTGGACATGGCCGCGTGGTGGTGCAGGGCAAGGCGGTAATCGAGGACCTTGGAAAGACGGGCCGGCACCAGATCGTGATCACGGAAGTGCCGTACCAGGTCAACAAAGCGACGATGGTGGAGCGCATCGCCCTGCTGTCCAAGGACAAGAAGATCGATGGCATCACGGAGGTCCGGGACGAGTCCGACCGGTCGGGACTTCGAGTGGTGATCGAGATGCGGAGTTCCGCCCAGCCGGAGATCGTCCTGAACAACCTCTACAAGCACACCTCGCTGCAAATGGCGTTCAGCATGAACATGCTGGCGCTGGTGGACGGGCAGCCTCAGGTGCTGACCCTCCGCCAGATGCTGCGCCACTTCATCGATTTCCGGGTCCAGGTGGTGAGACGCCGGGCAGAGTTCGACCTGGCGAAAGCCCGTGACCGCGCCCATGTCCTTGAGGGACTGCTGAAGGCTATAGGCTCGCTGGACGAGGTGATCAGCATCATCCGCGCGTCGGATGACGTGGAGGCCGCCCGCACCGCCCTGATGACCGCCCTGGACCTCAGCCAGATCCAGGCCCAGGCCATCCTGGAAATGCAGCTCCGGCGGCTTACCGCCCTGGACCGGCAGCGGCTGGAGGACGAGCACCAGCAGCTTGTGGCCACCATCGCGGAGCTGGAGGCCCTCCTGGCCGACCCAGCCAAGGTGCTGAGCGTGGTCCGAACGGAGACCAAGGACCTTCGCAAGAAGTTCGGCGACGACCGGCGCACCGTGGTTTTCGACGAGGACCCATCGGGCAAGACCCGGGAGGAGCTGGAGCCGAACGCCGACGTGGTCGTCACCCTGAGCCAGAACGGGTACACCAAGCGTGTGGACCTCAGCACCTACCGGATGCAGCACCGCGGCGGCAAGGGCGTGGTGGGGATGAAGACCACCAAGGAAGACGACGTGGTCCAGCAGGTCTTGGTGGCGGACACCCACGACAATCTCCTCTTCTTCACCGACCGTGGGCAGGTCTTCTCCATCAAGTGCTATGACATTCCCCGGGACGCCTCCCGGACCACCCGCGGCACGCCTCTGCCCGTCCTCATCTCGGCGCTTCCCACCACCGACCGCGTAACCGCCGTGGTGTCGTTCGCCGACCTCAGACTCGACGGCTCCCTGGTGCTGGCGACACGCAATGGGGAGATCAAGCGTGTGCCTCTGGAGCAGTTCGCCTCCATTCGCAGGAGCGGCATCTTCGCGATGAAGAACCTGGAGGCGGACGACGAGCTCATCGCGGCTGTCATTGCGCCCGACGACGGCGAGGTAATCGTCGTTACCGCGAACGGCATGTCGCTGTGCTTCCGCGTGAGCCAGCTGCGGCTCAGGTCTCGCGCGGCTGGGGGCGTGCGCGCCATTCGCCTGAAGGGCGACGACGTGGTGGTCGCCATGGACGTCACGACCCCGAACGGGCGACTGCTCACCGTCAGCGAGCACGGGTTCGGCAAGCTCACCAAGCTGGAGGGCTTCCGGCGGCAGGGACGTGGCGGCTCCGGAGTCATCGCTTGCAAGGTGTCCGCGAAGACCGGTCCCCTGGCAGCCGCGGTGGTCGTGGAGGGCAAGGAGGATTTGGTCATCGCGACGGCCAAGGCCCAGATTCAGAAGATCAGCCTGAGCGAGGTCGGCACCTACGGCCGGTACGCTCGGGGTGTTTGGCTCATGCGTCCAGAGGACCATGACCGCATCACCGCCGTCTCCATCCTGGCGCCGGTGGTCCGGCCGGCCCCTGCAATCAGCCCCGCACCCGAGTCCGCCCCAGAAGAGGAGCCGGAAGCGGATGCGCCCGCGCCCGAGGTCAACGGCGCGGTCCACACCAACGGGCACGCTCAGCTTGAGCTCGGGCTCGATGAGGCCGAAGCGCCGGACGCGGAGGACGAGCAGGACGACGAGTCGGAGGAGGACACCGAGGAGTAGCGGAGCGCGCTGACGGGGGGCGAGGCGTTCGGTCTTTTCCCGCCGGAGGCGATGGTGGGGCCCTGGGTTGCCGTGGCCCATGTCGGTCTGTCCCACCCGCCCACCCGAACCATCTTTTCTGGGGGGGGAACCCCCCAGAAACCCGCCCATAGAGGGGGTGCAGGGCACGCCTTGCACCCCTAGCGGAAGATTCGCTCGAATATGGCGTCGGCCAGACCCATGACCACCGCCATCGCCGCCACCACCAGCACGACCAGGATCATCGTCCGTCGCCCGCCGCTCGCGGCTCCCGGCCCATCGGACGCCAGGTCCTCGGGCAGCAACTCCAGGATGTCCCGGGCCCGGTCCGTGTCTTCGTCGCGGACCTCCAGGGCATAGGGGAGGTTGGCGGCGAAGCCCCAGCCTCCGGGGCCGACGCCGACGGGGCGCACCGAGCAGACGATCCCCTCCTGCTCGAGTCGCTGGGCCGCCAGACGGGCCATCGGCTCGCCCTCGAAGACTACCAGCCTTGCCACGATCCCTCCCCCGTTCGCATCCGTGCCTCAGCGGCTGCTTTCGGCATTATGGAATGGGAACGAGAGGGGGGTCAAGCGGGCCCAGGTCTCCTTGACTGCCAAGGGGAGGGGTTCGTAAGATAGAGGGGTACCCAACAACATCAGCGGGATGCAATAGCACCGGACGAAAGGTAGGTGAAGGGATTGTCAGGGATTGTGTGGGTAGTGATCCTGCTACTTGCCGTCCTTGCGGCCCTGGGTGTTGGGGCTACGGTGGGAGTCAAGACCCGACGCACTGCGATTGGGCGACGGCTGAGTGAGGCCGAAGCCAAGGTTGGGGAGGTTGGAGAGCAGGCGGAGCGGCAGAAGGCGACCCTCCTCCTGGAAGCCAAGGAGGAGGCGATCCAGACCCGGACCGCCGCCGAAGGGGAAGTACGGGAGCGCCGCAACGAGGTTCAGAGGCAGGAGCGGCGGATCCTCAACCTGGAAGAGGCCCTCGAGCGTCGCACTGACGCCCTGGAAAAGCGCGATCTTCGGCTGACGGATCAAGAGCGGGAAGCCGAGGCCGCGCAGGCAGAACTGGTGGAGATGAAGCTTCAGGAGGCCAAGGAGCTCGAGCGGATCGCGGGCCTGTCGCTCAACGATGCCAAGGAGAGCATCCTGCGTCGGGCCGAGGCCGACATGGAGCATACACTGGCCCGTCGGTATTACGAGCTGGAACAGGTTCATAAGGACGAGGCTGACGAGAAAGCGCGCAAGTACATAGCCCTGTCCCTGGAGCGTCTGGCCGCTGACGTGGTTTCCGAATCCACCGTCACCGTAGTCCCGTTGCCCAACGATGAGATGAAGGGTCGTCTCATCGGCCGCGAAGGTCGGAATATCAGAGCCATCGAACAGGCCACGGGGGTGGACCTGATCATCGACGATACCCCCGAGGCGGTTACCATCTCGTGCTTCGATCCGGTTCGCAGGGAGACTGCGCGCCTGGCGCTCACGAAGCTGATACAGGACGGCCGCATTCATCCCGCGCGCATCGAGGACGCCGTCGCCAAGGCCAACCAAGAGGTGGAGCAGAGCATCAAGGAGGCGGGGGAGCAGGCGATATTCGAGACCGGCGTCCGGGGCCTTCACCCAGACATGGTGAAGCTGCTGGGCCGCCTCAAGTTCCGCTCCAGCTACGGAGGGAACGTCCTGCGCCACAGCGTGGAATCGTCCCTCATCGCCGGGATGCTCGCTGCCGAGTGTGGAGCCGACGTGGAAGTGTCCAAGGCTGGGGCCTTGCTCCACGACATCGGCAAGGCCATGACCCACGAGATCGAGGGTCCGCACGCCGAGATCGGGGCCGAAATGGCGTCCCGGTACGGCATCATCGAGCCGGTCCGCAGGGCCATCATGGAGCACCACGACGAGGACAAGGGCTCCGTGGAGGCCTTCATCGTGGTGGCCGCGGACGCCATCAGCTCCGCCCGGCCCGGAGCGCGCAAGGACACTCTGGAACGGTACACCAAGCGCCTCCACGATCTGGAGGACGTCGCGAGCAGCTTCCCGGGCGTCGAGAAGACGTACGCCATCCAGGCGGGCCGGGAGGTCCGGATCATGGTGAAGCCGGAGCAGATCGACGACGTGGGCGCATCCAATCTGGCCAACAACATCGCGAAGAAGATTCAGGACAACCTGATCTACCCTGGGCAGATCAGAGTGGTCGTGATCCGGGAGACCCGCTCGGTAGAAACCGCACGGTAGGGCATCCGCAGAGGGCGTTCCGAAACCACGGGGCGCCCTCTGCCTGTGCCAGGCGTGACGGAGCGCCAAAGCCGGCGTTCCCGTGGCCCCCGGCGGCCGCTGTTTTCACATGACGGGCGGCTCCTCGCTCAGCCGAGGGGTTCCCGGAGCCACCACGCCCCCTTTCCGCGGCCCTTCGCCCAGTCTGCTGGGGGCCTTGGGGGTGGGTGCGCGAACTAGCACCGCTTGGGGAGCGTCTCCCGCACGAAGCGGACATCGGAAAGGTCGTCTCTCATGAGCGCGCTAGTGGATCTCCACCTCCACACCACGGCCTCGGACGGCACTCTGTCGCCGACGCAGCTGATCCGCCTGCTGTCCGAGCGGGGTCTGCGCGTCGTCGCCGTCAGCGACCACGACTCCCTGGAGGGCCTCGCGGAGGCCCGTCGCGAGGCTCTGAACCACCCGCACATGACCCTGATCCCCGGCATCGAGCTTGGCACCGACACTTCCCAGGGGGAGATCCACGTGCTCGGCTACTACCTGGACGAGGACAGTTCGGAGCTCCAGGAAACCCTGGTGCGCTTTCGCGAGGGCCGGGAGCTGCGTGCACAACGCATGGTGGAAAAGCTGCGGGCCATGGGCTTCCTCATCGAGTGGTCGCGCGTGGCTGAGCTGGCCGAAGGGGCCATCGCCCGCCCGCACATCGCCCAGGCGATGGTCGAGAAGGGGTACGTCACGTACTCCTACCAGGCGTTCGATCGGTACATCGGCCGCAATGGTCCCGCGTACGTCGAGCGAGACAAGCTCACGCCGGAGGACGCCGTGAGCCTCATCGCCCGGCACAAGGGCTTCCCCGCCCTGGCCCACCCCGCCGACATCCCTGACCTGGACGATGTGCTGCAAGCCCTCGTGCCCTTGGGGCTGGTGGGGATGGACGTCCACTACGGCCTCTACACCGCCGAGCAGGTGCGGCGGCTCCTCGCGCTCTGCGAGCGGTTCGCGCTGATCCCCCTGGGTGGAAGCGACTACCACGCGCTTGGCAACCCGGACGATGTCGAGCCCGGCCGCGTGGGGCCGCCGATGGAGAGCGCGGAGCGGCTCATGGCGCTCGCCGGCGACTCGCGCCTCGCGTCCGCGACGTAGAGCCCCGGTTCCCGGCCGTTCCCGTTCCTGCCGCCCATGTCACGTTGCGCCGTCCGCCGCCCACGATTACATTGAGTGCATACTGTGCGGGACGGCGGGGCGAGTGGAGACGATTGCGGCGATGGCGCTGGCGTACCTCTGGGGGAGTGTTCCCACTGCCTACCTGCTGGTCCGTTGGGTCCGGGGTCAGGACATCCGGCGCCTGGGCAGCGGCAACGTCGGCGCGTCCAACGTGACGGCGGCCTTCGGGCCGCGGCTGGGTCTGGCGTTGGGGGCGTTCGACGCCGCCATCAAGGGCACCCTTCCGGTCGTCGTGGTCGCGCTGCTGGGCCGGGAGACCGGGCTCCAGATTGCGGTGGGCGCCGCAGCCGTCGTCGGCCACAACTGGTCGCCGTTCATCCGGTTCACCGGCGGTAGGGGCGTCGCCGCCGCCCTGGGAGTCTATTTTGGGCTGGGCATGATCATGTGGCCGCAGCTCATCATGCTGCTGCTGGTCGCCGGCGGTTGGGGTTGGTATCTTCGGAAGAATCTGGCGTTCTGGATGGCCGTGGCCATGGCGGCGGCGCCGGTGATGGCGTGGCTCCTGGGGCAGCCGGACCAGGTGGCTTTCGGCAGCGCGGCGATCTTCGCGGTCCTCATGGCCAAGCGGCTGACAGGGAACTGGGAGCGACCGGCAGAGGGAGAGCCGCTCGCCCGCGTGCTGGCGTACCGGCTCCTCTACGACCGCGACATCGCCAGCAACGAGGCGTGGGTGCGGCGGGGGATCGCGCGCGAGGCAGAAGGCCGGGGCGGCTAGAGCGGGCGACCGCAACGCGGCCCCTCGCCCCTCCCTGCGTGGACTTGCGGGGCGCTGGTCCCGAGCCGTGGAACCCGTTCGCCGGTGAGCGCCATCTCAAGAGCGCGGAGGGATTTGAGCGTCAGCGATGCAGTGCACGTATCACCCAAATGTGGAGACCGCCCTCAGGTGCAGCAAGTGCGACCGGCCCATCTGCGTCCAGTGCGTGGTGCCCACGCCCGTCGGCGGCCGGTGTCGGGAGTGCGCCAAGCTCCGACGGCTCCCCACCTACACGCTCGGCCCGTGGCAGATTGTGCGGGGGCTCGGGGCCGCGGTGGGCGCCGGGATTGCTCTGGGCGTCGTCGCGGGGCTGCTCCCGACTCTGGGGCTCGTGCCGCCGGGCCTCTCGTGGCTCTACCCGCCCGGCGTCCTGCTCGGGTCCGGGTACCTGGTGGGCGAGGCGGTCAGCCTGTCCACCAACCGGAAGCGAGGCCCGGTCAGCCAGGGGCTCGCGGTGGGTGGCTTCGCCCTGGCGTACCTGGCGTTCGAGACCATCGCCCCCGGTTTCCAGATCAGTGGCCTATACTCGATTGCCGGTCTCCTGGGCGGAGGCTTCATCGCGTACACCAGGGTTCGTTGAGGCGGAGAGCCGTCGCCGGGGTTGCCAAGGGAAGCCCCGTCAGCTAGACTTGGCGAGCAATTTCCGACTAATTTCGTCAAGTATTTGTGCCGCTTGGGCGGCCCGAGGAGGAGTGGCATGGCGGAGATTCCCGAGGTGGGGGAGAAAGTCCCCGACGTGATGTTCCGGCAGGGCCGTGAGGAGTTCAGACTCCTGGACTTCGTAGGTGAGAAGAACCTGGTCCTGGTGTTCTACGCAGCCGCGTACACCGGCGGCTGAGAGCGGGAACTTGTTGGGTTCCAACAAAAGCTCACAGACTTTGAGGCCCTGGACACCCAGATCATAGCCTCCAGCTCGGACCTCTACTTTGCCCAGAAGGCCTTCGCGGACCACTGCGGCGTTACTTTCCCCGTGGCCGCCGGCGTTCCCCTGCACGAGATGGCCAGGGCCTTCGGCGTCTATGACGATGAGCGCGGAATGGACCAAAGGGTCACGTTCGTCATCGACAAGCAAGGAATCATCCGCCATGTAATCGACGATGCTCGGGACATGGCACGCCACTCCGACGAGTCGCTCGAGGTCATCAAGAGCTGGGGATAGGCCCACCCAGCGAACACCCCCAACCGTGAATCTCCGCGCCGCCTGAGGTATCTAACAGGCAGCGGGTCAGCCGACCGCTCGTCCGAGCGGGACCGGCGCTGGGACCCGGCCAATGGCGGCAGGAGGGGCGCGGGCGTGAGCGGCCGGACTCGATGGATCGCGCTGAGCGGCGCAATTGTGGTCATCGCCCTGGTGATCGCGACCATCCAAATGACCATCGCGCCGCCGCCCACGGCTTCCTCGGTCGGATCGCTTGGCTCCGGCTCGGCCGACGACCCGGGGCGCAAGGGCCCCGCCGCTCCCGAGTTCACCGGCGTCGCCCGATGGCTCAACAGCCCTCCGCTGATCCTGGCCGATCTGGAGGGCAGCGTGGTGCTGGTGGACTTCTGGACGTACACCTGCGTCGACTGCATTCGCACCCTCCCCCACCTGCGCGACTGGCAGGAGAAGTACGCCGCCAACGGGTTGGTCATCGTGGGTGTGCACTCACCCGAGTTCGAGTTCGAGAAGGTTGAGGCCAACGTGCGCGAGGCGATAGCGCGCGAGGGCATCGCCTGGCCCGTCGCCCAGGACAACGACTTCGGCACCTGGCGCGCCTACGGCAACCGGTACTGGCCCCATAAGTTCCTCATCGATAGCGATGGGATAGTTCGCTACGACCATGTCGGCGAGGGCGCATACCTCGAAACGGAGCTCCAGATCCGATCGCTTCTGACCGAAGCTGGCTACGACGTGGCAGCGATTCCGTTGGGAGGGGTCGACGCGTCGCCCACCAGACGCCAGCCCATCACTCGCGAGCTCTACGCCGGAACCGGCTGGGACGTGGGCGGCTATTTGGGGAACCCCGGGCCATCCCCGCGAGAGCGCCCGGCGACCTACGATGACGGCGGCGGGCACGAGGACGGCCGGTTCTACCTGCACGGGGAGTGGGAATCGGACTCGGAGAGCGTCCGCCACAGCCGGGCCACGGAGGGGTTCGAGGATTACGTGGCCCTGGGATTCACCGCCGCCAGCCTCAACATCGTGGTCCGTCCGGAGGGCGACACGCCGTTCCCCGTGGTCGTCACGCTCGATGGCGTCCCGATCCCCGAGGCTGCTCGGGGCGACGACATCCGCGTTGACGACCAGGGCCGCACCTTCTTCCACATGGACTCGCCCCGTATGTACAGCATCGTCCGGGCCGACGGGGTCGCGTTCCACGAGCTCGATCTGCGGGTCAACTCGACGGACTTCGTGCTCTACACGTTCACCCTCGGCGCGTAGCCGGCATGGGACGCCGCGACGTTGGCCACCCCCCCGGTTGACCGGACCTCGGGGGCGCTGCTACCCTCGAACGAATCGAAGGGCAGCGAACGCGCCGGAGGTATTGCAATGGAAGTGTCCACAGGGTTCATTCACGGCTACGCGGTACGCGACTGGGACGAGCTCTCGACCTACACCATCGAGGCGGAACGGATGGGAGTGGCGAGCATCTGGTCCCCGGAGGGGTGGGGATACGACGGCTTGACGCCGCTGGCGTACCTGGCGGCCAAGACCTCGACCATCAGACTGGGCACGGGGGTCCTGCAGATTGGGACCCGCACCGCCACCAACATGGCCATGGGGGCCATGTCGCTAAACTCCCTGTCCGGCGGACGCTTCATGCTGGGCCTTGGGACCAGTGGCCCGCAGGTGATGGAGGGGTTCCACGGCATCATCTTCGACCGGCCGGTCCTCCGAACCCGGGAGACCATCGAGGCGATGAAACAGGTCTTCAGCGGCGAACGGGTGGCGTACCAGGGTGAGACCATCAACCTGCCGGTGCGGCCGGGCCAGGGGAAGTCGATTCGGACGGAGGCAGAACCGGACCCGAACCTCCCGATCTACCTGGCGTCCCTTGGGCCGCGGAACCTCCGCCTGACGGGGGAGATGGCGGACGGTTGGAAGGGCGGTTGCTTCCTGCCGGAGCACGCGGACGTCTTCTTCGACTACATTCGTGAGGGGGCGGAGAAGGCCGGGCGTTCGCTGAGTGGCATCGACCTCCAGGTGGGGGGCACCGCGGTGTTCACCGACGACGTCGACGCCACCGTGGAGGCCATGAAGCCGGCCATGGCGTTCACCCTGGGCGCGATGGGGTCCCGCCAGTACAACTTCTACAATGAGGCGTACAGCCGAGCCGGGTTCCGGGACGTGTGCAAAGAGATCCAGAGGCTGTGGATCGACGGCAAGCGCGACGAGGCCCGAGCCCTGGTGCCCACCGAGCTCGTGCTCGGCTCCAACTTCATCGGCACCGATGACATGGTGAGGGAGCGCATCCGCGCGTACCGCGAGGTGGGCGTGAACACCATCAGCGTGGGGCTGCGCTTCGACCGGTCCAACCTGAGGCCCTCACTCAAGGACCGGCTCGAGGCCCTGGGCCACTTCATGGGTCTGGTGAACCAGGTCAACGCGGAGGCCGCGGCAAGTCCCACGGCGACGGGATAGCGACCGAACCCGTCAGCGGCGTCGGTGTCTGAGCCGACATCCGCGCGGGTCCCCTGGGGAGCAAGGGGGGCGAAAGCCCCTCACGCCCCCAGGAACGCCGCCAGCTCCCGGTTGAAGCGCTCGGGCTGGGCCGCGTGCATGCCGTGGCCCACGCCCTCCCACGGCCGGAACTCGGTTCCGGCGGGGGCGATGCGCTGGTGGTGCGCCATCTCCTCCGCCAGCATGTACCCGCCCGCGTTGATGTCCGCCACCAGCACCAGGGTGGGGACCGAGAACCGCCGGATGTAGTCCTCGCACGCGAACGCCCAGTCCCGGTTGTCGGAGAGGAGGCGCGTGACGGCGTCCGGAGAGAAGTGGTGGTGGCGGTAGACTTCCAGGTCCGCTTCTTCCTGGGTCAGCCCACGGCCTCTCGCGTCCTCGCGGATCTCGGACTCCGGTCGGGCGTGGCGGGCGAGCGCCTGCGGCAGGCTGGTCACGAAGGCGTTGGTCATCTTCCAGTAGACCGGGTCCTCAAGCACCGCTCGACTGATCAGGTCAGCGGAGTCCGCGGCCATGATGGTGCCGATGTTGCCTCCCCACGAGTGCCCTACCAGGGCCGGCCGCCGCAGCCCCAGGGCGACGACCAGCTGGCGCATGTCCTCCACGAAGTCGCGGAGCCGGTAGCCCGTCACGGGCTTGTCCGACTCGCCGTGGCCCCGGTGGTCGGGCGCGATGATGTGGTAGCGGTCCTGGAACGCCGTGGCCACCCCGACCCACGATGCCCCGAAGCCGGTCCATCCGTGGACCAGCAGCAGGTCTGGCGCGCCCGGGTCGCCCCACTCTCGGTAGTGTAGGCGCACCCCGTTGACCTGGACGAAGCCGCTTCCGCCGTTGGTCGTCATGCGCCCCTCCAGTCGGCCTAGGTCTGCGCTGCGCCCTTCGGTCACTACCCCGCCGCCAGGTACTCGCCTGCCAGGAAGATGAGGGGCGAGCCTTCGCGGACCTCGATGCCGTCCACCTCGCCGATGACCAGCATGGTGTTCTCGCCCGCGACGTGAATCGCGGCCACCTTGCAGTCGAAGAACGCCAGGCTGTCGTCGATGACACCGACCCCCCCCGGCGCAGTGTGCATGCTCCCCGGAGGCTTTGGGGGGCGGGGCTGGGTCGAGAAGTACTCCGACCAGTTCGCCTGGTCCTCCGCCAGGATGCACATGCCGAAGCGGCCTTCCCGCTCCATGTTCTCGAAAGTGCCCCGCTTCCGGCCCAGGAAGAAGAGCACCATGGGTGGGTCCTCGGCGACCGACATGGCGGCCTCCGTGGTGAGCCCGTGGACTCCCCCGTCCGGCTGCCGCGTCGTGATCACGACGAGCCCCAGCGGAAACCGTCGCCGGAACGACTTGAAGTGCTCTAGCTCGGAGGCATCCATCGCTCATCCCTCTCCGGTGGCTCGCGGCCACACACATGGGGTTCCCGGCGCGCCACCGCGAGTATACGAGGCGCGGCCTCCCAAGCACAAGGAAGCCGGAGCATGGAGGGCCTGCTCCATGTCCGGGGGTCCCGCGTCCCTGCCTGTCGCTTCGCTGGGAGGCATCTTGCGTGGTCGGTGCCCCTCGGGTAGGCTCTCACCACCCGCTGCTGGGCGGATGGGGAGGTGTTGGGCGCCGGGGTTTGGGCCGGTGAGTGAGGCGAGTGCGATCCCGAAACCTCGCATCCGCGAGGCCACCGGCCTTCGTCTGGCGCCTTCGAGCAGAGAGGGCCAGTGGAGGTCTGGTGGCGCACGAGCCACGGGAATACGCTCGTCGCGACCGCTCCCAGGTCACCGAATGGAGGAGGTGATGAATGGCGGATGAGTTCGTGACCAACCAAGAGGTGGTGCAGGCGGCGCGACGCAATCTAAGTCAGGGCACCTGGGATTACCTTTCCGGCGGGTCGGAGTCCGAGACCACCCTGCGTCGCAATCGGCTTGCGTTCGACCGCCTGGCATTCCGCCCTCGTGTCCTCGTGGACGTATCGAGCATAGATACCTCCGCCACCCTCCTCGGTCACGAAATGCGGATGCCGGTGATTCTGGCACCGATTGGCTCCCAGCAGGTGTTCACATCAGAAGGCGCGGTAGCGGCGACCAGAGCTGCCGATGAGTTTGGCGTATTGGATGTGGTTAGCTCCGTTACAGAGCCGAGCTTGGAGGATGTTGCGTCTGCCGCTGGCAACCCCAAGGTGTTTCAGCTATACATCCAGGGAGACTGGGCGTGGATCGAAGAAATGATTGCCAGGGTGAAGACGGCCGGCTACTCGGCTCTTTGTATCACGGTCGATACCGCGCGTCCCAGTCGAAGAGACAGAACAATGCTCAGTCGGTGGAGTCCCAGGGCAAACTTTCTTGCCTCCGGGTCACCAAACAGGCATCAGGTGTCCGGGGGCAGAAACGGCGCTCATGGGTCTACCGTGACTTGGGATACGATTGCCAAGATCAAGGACCTGGCCGGCCTCCCATTCATCTTGAAGGGCGTGGCGACGGCCGAGGACGCGGCCATGGCTGTGGAGCACGGCGTTGACGCCGTCTGGGTGTCAAACCACGGGGGCCGCCAGCTCGACCACGGTTTGGGGACGATGGATACCCTTTCGGAGGTAATTCAGGCGGTGGCGGGAAGAGCGGACGTTGTCCTTGACGGCGGCATTCAGCGAGGCACCGACGTGCTGAAGGCCATCGCCTTGGGGGCGAAGGCCACAGCCATCGGGAAACTCCAATGCTGGGGCCTGGCTGCGGCGGGCACGGCAGGTCTGGTACGGGCGCTGGAAATCCTGGAAGACGAGATCTTCTCCGCGATGGGTCTGCTGGGGGTTGCCTCCATCGACCAGCTCTCCCCGGCATATGTGTGCAAAGCGGAGCCCGTGACGATGCCCCACGAAACGAGCGGCTGGGTCAGCATGCCTGAGGGCAGGATGCTCTAGGGCAAGGCGGTCCAGCCGGTGCTCGCTCAGATTCCGCCGGGAAACGCCCCGGCTTGGACTGCGGCGGCGGCTCGGGCCCGCTGGCGGCGGCTCCCGGCGCATCGGCCGCCGACGCTACAGCAGCTTCTCGAGCCACCCGCCGCTCACCCTCAGCCGAGAGACGGCCAGGTGGGCCAAAGTCACGTACCACTCGGGGTGGCGGTGCAGCAGGTCCGTCATCGCGCGGAGCGGCACGGCGGCGACCACAAGGTCGCCAACGGCGCGGATCGTAACCGAGTGGGCGGCCCCGTCCAAGATCGATATCAGACCGATGTCCGAGCCTGGTCCCAGGAAGCTGACGACCGCCACGGGCGCGCCCGCCTCGGCGGCGGAGAGCTCGGCCCTGGCGCGACCCCGTCGGATGAAATAGACGTCTTCCACCGCCTGGCCCTGGATCGTGAGGGCGCGGCCGGATTCGACGGTATAGAGCCGTGTGAGCCTGGCAAGCTCCAGAGCCTCGTCGGCTTGGAGCGACGAGAAAAGCTGGTTGGTGGGAAGCGAGTCTCGTTCGGCAATCGGTGGCGCCGAGACTGCGCCCGAGCTGAGCTGGACTGCGTCCAGAAGCGTCCTCACCATCATGTCACCACCCCCGTGGCTTAGGGGGCCTCCCGTGTCGTCCCTCTGGATGGGCCGTGCGGGAGCGCCGCAACCGACTGGCCTACCCCTATGATGGCGTATTCGGGTGGCCGTGGTTAGCGTGGGGGCCCTGCACGCGCCATCGGGGTTTCACGACGGGGGTAGGCCGGACGCGGAGGGGAGAGTCGCTACGCCGCGTATTCACGACGGCGCCGTTGCTTCAAATGCCTATGGACGCCCTACAACGGGAGGCTGGGGCGGGTGCTCGCGGATATGCATCAACGCGCGCCGCCTCACGGCCGCGTTCAGCACGATTCCTCCGCCACCTACCAGCAGCGCCAGTGGCACCCCAACCACGCTCCCGACCGCGCCTATGGCGAACCCTCCCAGCGCCGTGAACGAGATGGCGAGGCTGTGCAGGCTGATGGCCCTTCCCCGGAGGTGCGGCGGCGCCACCAGCTGCAGTAGCGCTCCCAACGTCAGGTCGTAGGCGTTCAGGAAGGCCATGGTCGCGCCGGCCAAGAGCGCCGACAGGAGCAGCGACCGGGACAGGGCAAAGGCGCTCAGCGCCACCCCAGCCCCAATGGCGTTGAGGAACACGATCCTCGCTTTGCGGTCCGAGTCGCCGCTGGCAGCCATGAACAGCGTCGCGAGGAGCATCCCCACGCCCACCCCCGCCTGCATGAAGCCCATGCCCACGGCGTCCACCATCAGCACGTTCTTGGCCATGACCGGGATCATCACCAGGAAGGAGAAGCCCAGCGTCTCCATGACCACGCTGACCGTGAACAGGGTTCGGAGCGAGCGGTTCTCGGCGGCGTATCGGAGACCCTCGGCCGTCTGCTGGAGGAGGCTGGAGCCGGACCGGTCGACGGTTCCCGTGACGCGGATGAGGGCCAGGAACGGCAGCGCCACGGTCAGCCCGGCGCCGATGAACGCGAATGCTGCCCAGATGCCCGCCCACTCGATGAGGACCCCTGCCACCAGGGCTCCAGCGACCATCATGGGGGTGTTGGCGAGCCGCCAGAGCGATATCCCGTTGACGAGACGCTCGCCGCCGACCAGGTCGTACACGAGTCGGTTCGTTGCGGTGAAGCGAACGGCCCGCAGGCAGCCGGTGACGAATGCCAGACCGATCGCGGGGCCCAGGCCGACCGCGTCGGCGGCTGTCCCGGCGGCAAGCCCCCAGGCGAGGGTGACGCCTACCACTCCCTCCACGAGAAGGATTGTGCGCCGCTGGAATCGGTCCACAATGGAGCCGGCCAGCAGGGAGAACAATAGCTGCCCGGCCCCGAGCACCAGGGCGTAGACACCGACCCAGAGCTCCGAGCCGTTGGAGAGCTCCAGGATCAGCCACGCGTGGACGGACATCCGGACGTTCATGTCGACGGCAGCGAACGTGCTGTTCAGGTAGAAGAGCCGGAATGCTGGCACACGGAAAGACGCGAACATTGTGGAAGACGGCCGCGTGCTGATGATTCCTATCTCCCCGGCTAGGGTCGGCACCGCTCGGCGTCGGGGCGGCTTGCCGCGATGGCTGAGAGGCTGCACGCTGGCCAGGCTACTACGGCGATAACAGGTGCAATAGCCGCTTGGCGAGCGCGGCCGAGGCTGCCTGCGGTGCGCGTCAAGGCTTCACCACTCCAGCGCGCTCCGCGGAGCGTCCAGCGGTCGCTCTCTTCGCCACGCCGGGTCGATTCTGGACATAATGCGAAAGAAGGCTCAACTCGTGTCTCTTCCACCCGGCGCTCTGCCCGCGCCATCGCGCCGCAGGGTCTCGGCAAGCTCGGGCCGAGGATCGGTTGGTGTGAGGGGATGCACGGCCGCGAGCAGCGCGCTGGCGAGGGTGATGACCGCCACCACCACCAGAGACAGCCGCAGGTCTGTTTCTCCCGCCAGCCCGGCGAGCACCGCCCCCAGTGCGCCGACAATCTCGCCCGCTCCCATGATCAGGCCGATCATCACCATCTGCCGCCCACCCACGATGCTCAGGACCATCGCGATAAGGGCCGGCACCAGGCCCATGATGGCCAGGCCCGCCAGCATGAGTGCCGCGACGAGCAGTGGAACCGTGGGCGCCCACACGACCAGGAGAGGAGAGGCGACGCCGGCTCCCAGGACTACCAACGTCACGATCTTGCGGTTACGCGTATCCATGAGGCGACCCAACAGCACGGCGCCGAGGCTCCCGGACAGGACCATTGCGGAGAAGAGCGCGCCGGCCGCGCCGGATGAGAGCTCTCGAACCTCCACCAGGTAGAGCGGCGTCATGCTCCACAGGCCCATGAGGGCCATACCGTACAGCCCCAAAATGGCCAGCGCGGCAAGGTTGGCAGGCCGCCAGGTTAGCCGAGCCTCGTCCTTCAGATCTCGCAGCGTCAGGGAGCCCATCACGGGCGGTGGGATGCGACGGTGCAGTCGCAGGAAGAGTACCCCCATGATAAGCGCCGGGGCCACGGCGAGCTGCATCACGCTGCGCCAGTCCATGAAGGCCAGAAGGAACCCTGCGGCGATCGGAGCCAGAACCTCCATGAAGGACCCGCCAGCGTAGTGCACTCCCAGGGCCAAAGCGCGACGGCCGGGCATCCGCTCCGCCAGGGTGCCCATGGCCACCGGATGCCATGCCCCGGCCCCCGATGCCGCCAGACCGATGAAGACCAGGAGAACCCAGTAGCTCTGGGCTATGGACGCCGCCAGGTATCCGCCCGCCACCCACCAGAACGTGGAGAGCAGGAAGACACCTCGGAGCCGGGTCTCTCCCACCAGACTGGCCGGGATGAGCGTCACCCCCGCGGCGATGGAGATGACGGTGAAGATCAGGCCCACCTGCGTTGAGCTCAGGCCCATTCCCGCGGCGATGGCCGGTGCGATGATCCAGAGCGCGGCGGCCCCGGCGTCCACCGCGCCGTGGCCCGCTGGGAAGCCCACCCAGTAGAAGACACGCTCTCTCAGGCTCGTCATCTAGTCGAGGCCAGCTTGGCGTCCGCGTCTCCGACGCCGGCAGCGGAATCGGAGGCGTTTCTCAAATGCACTGATCCAGCGGGCAAGAAGATGCTCCCACGCGTCAGGTCCAAGGCGCCGGGCCTCGCTCACGGTCGGCGGTGTATAAGTTTACGGCATTCGGCCTCCGCCCGTGCGCCGAATTGGGGGAACCCGCAGGGAGGAAGGCCCTTTGGCAGTCCCCCCACGGAAGGATGCGAGTGTCCCCCAGTGCAATCTCCGCCCTTTTCCGGGCCAAGAAGGGAGCGGGGGAGGGCTGCGGCAGGTTCTTCGTCAGCCTGCCGGCGGCCGCCCGCTGCCCCGCCATAGGGTGGTCGGGGACCACGCGGCGGACGGCGTTCAATCGAGTGTGCCTTTGGTGTGGTCCTAGTGGTTGTCAGTGTGCGATGCTGCCCGTGTCGTCTCGGACCTGAGCGGCCGGTGGCTATGATGGGCTCACCATGTCGCGCCACAATGGGAGCGCCGGGCGTTCGCTTGGGGACTCAGGGCTTGACGAGCACCCCTCGCCCGTTGCAGCATCTTGCCCACGTTGCACCTGGAAGGAGACGGTCATGGCAGAACAGCTGGATCAGGCGAGAGCCGAGGCCTTCGCGGACAAGATGTTGGGCATGCTCAACAGCGGCGCCCTGGCTCTGATGACATCTGTGGGTCACCGGACCGGGCTCTTCGATGCCATGGCGGCCGCGCCCGCATCCACGAGCGCTCAGATCGCCGCCTTGGCGGGCCTCAACGAGCGGTACGTCAGGGAATGGCTCGGGGCCATGGTCACGGGGGGCGTCGTCGAACATGACCCGGCCAACGGTGAGTACCTCCTCCCCGGCGAGCACGCGGCTTCCCTGACACGCGCAGCCGCGCCCGACAACATTGCGGCCTTTGCTCAGTACATCGCCGTCCTAGGGGGAGTTGAGGACCGGATCGTGGAGTGCTTCTCGAACGGAGGCGGCGTGCCCTACTCCAGCTATCCTCGCTTCCATGAGGTGATGGCTGAGGACAGCGGCCAGACGGTGGTAGCCGCGCTGAACGACGCCATCTTGCCCCTCGCTCCGGGCCTGGTCGAATCCTTGACCCGCGGCATCGACGTCCTCGACGTGGGCTGCGGCAGCGGCGGAGCCCTCCGGGGCGATACCAACGCGACGTACACGTTCAAGAACACGATCGTGGCGAACAGCACCGGCGGGGACTGCTTCGGCACCGGGACGTTCACCACCCTGGGGCACAACATCGACAGCGACAACACGTGCAGCCTGACGGACGCCAACGACAAGCCGGGGGTCAACCCGGTGCTCGGTCCGCTGGCTGACAACGGCGGCTCGACTCAAACCCACGCGCTGCTCAGCGGCAGCCCCGCCCTGGACGCCGGCGACGACCCCGCGGCGCCTGCGACGGACCAGCGCGGCGTTTTCAGGCCCCAAGGCGGCGCGAGCGACATCGGGGCCTTCGAGCTCGGGTCCTTGCCGGTGCCGTCCGTCTCCGCGCTGGGGCTGCTCGCCCTGGCGGGGCTGACACTCGGCCTGTTCGTGCGGAAGCTGAGGGGCACGAGGGCGCGGGTGTGAGCTGCGGGGGGGGCGAGACAAGAGCCTCGCTCTTCGTATTTTGGCACCTTGGTGCCCCCAGCGGGATTCGAACCCGCGATCTCCACCTTGAAAGGGTGGCGTCCTGGGCCGCTAGACTATAGGGGCACGAGCGTGGGCACGAGCACGAGCGGGATCCGCTCCGGCAGGCGACAGGCGGCACGCCGCGACGCTGCCTCGGCCCGCACCTGCCGTCGCTTCGAGTATAGCTGCCCTACGGGTACAGCGCCAGCGCCTCCAGCCCCATGCCCTCCGGCAGCCCGAACATAAGGTTCATGTTCTGGATCGCCTGCCCCGCCGCACCCTTGACCAGGTTGTCCAGGCAGCCGATGGCCACCAGCCGGTCCGTCCGCTGGTCCACCACCGGGTGCACCAGGCAGCTGTTGTTGCCCAGCGTGTGCTTGGTGCGTGGAGGCGTCCCCACCACGTGGGCGAACGGCTCGTCGCGATAGAAGTCCTCGTACAGCTCCCGCAGCGCGGGGGCTGTACGGTCCCCGGAGGGGAGCGCCCCCGGCTTCAGCCGTGCGTAGCAGGCGCTCAGGATGCCCCGGGTCATCGGAATCAGGTGAGGCACGAAGGTGACCCTCGGCTCGTCGTTGGTGAAGGCCCGAAGCTCCTGCACAATCTCGGGCAGGTGCCGGTGCCCGTCCAGCCCGTAGGCGTGGACGCTCTCGTTCACCTCGGAAAAGTGCGCGCCTAGGCCAAGCCCGCGCCCCGCGCCTGAGACACCCGACTTGCTGTCGACGACGATGTCCGGCTCGATGATTCCCGCCTTCAGCGCGGGCGCCAGGGCGAGTATGGCGCTGGTGGGGTAGCAGCCTGGATTGGCCACCAGGTTCGCCGCGGCCACCTCCTGCTTGTGAAGCTCCGTGAGGCCGTAGACCGCTTCCTCCAGGTACTCGGGGCACGGGTGCTCCACGTTGTACCACTCCTCGTATTCGGACAGGTTCTTCAGGCGGAAGTCGGCGCTGATGTCCACCACCTTCACCCCTTGCCGATAGAAGGGGGCGCACGCCTCGGCGCTCGCCTTGTGGGGCAGCGCTGAGAACACCACGTCCACGCTGACCTCGATGTCCGAGACGATGGGCATGTCGGTGGCGGCAAGGTGAGGGAACACCTCCGCAAGCCGCTTGCCGGCGTCGCTGCGACCGGTGGCCGCGACCACCTCCGCCTCCGGGTGGTTCGCCAGGATGCGCGCGAGCTCCACGCCCGCGTAGCCTGTGATGTTGAGAATGCCTACTTTCACGATGGTCCCTCCATGGGGGTATTTAGAGTGTGATCGTCTTGTTGAGCGCCGCCGGACGATATCGGGCGCCCTCGGTGGGGCGCCCACGGGAAAACAACGCGAGTATACGTCCGAGGTCCGTGTGGCACAAGGAACCGGGGGGCCCGCTCGAGGCGGGCTAAGTTCGGGTGCGGTCCAGCAGGGCACGGTACGCCAGCAGCAGCGCCTGGGACACCGCCCGGCGCTTCACCATCTGCCGCGTGCGTGCGAAGCGCATCTGGGTGCTCTGCGACGACCCTTCCAGGGCGACGCCGATGAACACGGCGCCCGGGGGGTGGCCCTCCAGCTCGTCGGGGCCGGCCACGCCCGTCACCCCGATGCCCACGTCGGCGTCGAGCCGTTGGCGCACCGCGCGCGCCATGCCCTCCGCCACTTCCGCGCTGACGACGCCGTGGCGGTCGATGAGGTCTGGATCGACACCGGACGCGATCTTGACGTCCGGCGTGTATGCGACGATGCCGCCACGGAAGTAGTCGGAGCTGCCTGGGACATCCGTGATGGCGCTCGCCAGCAAGCCCCCCGTGCACGACTCCATCGTCGCGATGCTCAGCCCCTGCTCGCGCAGCAGCGCGCCGACGCGCTCTTCCAGCGTCTCTCGGTCCGTTCCCCACACCACCGAGCCGTGGGCGCTCCAGATATCACGCTCCACGGGCGCCACCATCTCCATCGCTTCCGCCTCCGTAGCGGCCGTGGCGATGATGCGCAGGTGGATGCCGTCCTGGCGCGCGTAGATGCCTACGTACGGGTTGCCCAGCCCGAAGAGGTCCCGCAGCGGCTCGGCGACCGCCGATTCCGGGAGCCCGAAGGTCTTGATGGTCCGTGTGAGGATCACCGTGCCGCGGGAGCGCTTCCGCAGACGAGGGGCGACCTCGTTGGTCCACATTCCCTCCATCTCGGTTGGGACCCCCGGCATCGTCGCGATGATGCGCCCCTCCGTCTCCACCCACCAGCCGGGGGCGGTCCCGAGGGGGTTGGCGAGCGTCGTGGCGGAGGGGATGAGGCTCGCCTGCTTCAGGTTGCCGGCGGAGAGCGTGACGCCCCGGCCCCGGAAGAACGATTCCAGCTGCTCCACCAGGACGGGATCCTGTGTCACGGTCTCTCCCAGGGTCTCTGCTATGGCCTCGCGGGTCAGGTCGTCCTCCGTGGGACCCAGGCCGCCGGTGACGAGTACGATATCGGATCGCGCCAGGGCTTCCTTCAGCGCGGGGACCATCTCCTCCATGCGGTCACGCAGGAGGCGGGTGTGGCGGAGTGAGATGCCCAGGGCAGGGAGGCGCGCGGCCAGGTAGGCGGAGTTGGTGTCCACCGTCTCACCCATGAGCAGCTCTGTGCCGATGGCCAGAATCTCGGCGTCCATGGGGGCCTCATCCTTGGTCCCGCTCCAGCGGGCATTCGCGTGGGGGAGCGCGGCGCGGTCTTTCAGTCGTGGCCGGGCGGGCCGGGGTGCGCCTGCGGTAAGGCAGAGTATAGGGACCGGTCACCGCCGGGGCAAGCGAGCTCGCCCTACGTCCCCTCCGTCTCCGCGTTGACCAGGACCGGGGGATCGAGGACGAGCCGCTCCATCGTGTCGAGCCAGTCGGCGTCCACGAAGAGGAGGTACGGCTGCCCCACAACCTTGGCGTAGTAGCCGGTGCCGTCCTCCAGCATCGACCCGAACTCCATTTCGAACCTTCGGCGCGTGCCCTCGATGGTCTCAGGGGGCTTGTACTCCACCGTAAGGGTCGTCTCTGGGTTGTCCAGGCCGAACTGCTGGAACTCGGCCGTCGCGATACTGGGTTGGAGGATCCCGATCGATGGCGGGCCACCCAAGAACGGCGCGACCTCCGCCCATCGGTCCCCGTCGATCTGCGTCCGGTCCGCGGTGGCGAACCGCCACCCGGAGTCGTCATTGGTGAACTCCACCGTGCTCTCTGCCTGGGTGACCCCCAGGAATACGATCAGGGTCGGGTCCACGCGGTATAGCCACTGAGGGTAGGGCGGTTCAGTCGCCAGCTTGGCCAGGACCAGGCCCCAAAGGGAGTCCACCAGGTAGAGGCCTGGGTCGTCCCCCTGCATGGCGTAGTGGTTCTCCCCGTTGGGTGTCACGTCCCCGAGCCGAACGTCTATCCGCCGGTCGCCCCGTAGCGTGACGCCGATGGTGATGGGCGGGTCGGCGAGGCCGTACTGGGCCAGGTCTACCTCCGCCTCCGTCAGTACCCTGGATGTCTGGGGGCCGCTGACCAGGAGGGTCATGCCGCCCCAGCGGGCCAGGTCCACCGGGATGCGTTTGGGGCCGTCGAACAGCCACCCGCTCGGGGTGAGCACGAAGGTTTCCTTCGCGCCCGACGCCTCGATGACCAGTCCCTCCACGTCGTCCATGTCGGCGGAGTAGAACCACGGGGTGCGCGGCGTCGGGGCGGGGCCGCTGTCGCCGGAGGGCGCGCCGACGAAGTAGAAGTACCCGGCGACGACACCGAGCACGACAAGCAGAACCGCGGTCGCGCGTATGTTCACTGGGAAGGGTCCCCTCTCAGCTCAGGGCGCCGGGATCGTCAGCGTCGCCGCCACCAGATGGCCAGGCCCATCAGGGCCACGGCTGACGGCAGGATGAACCAGCTGGTGTACCGGATGAAATCGAACTCGGAGCTTGTCACCACCAGGTTCCGGAAGGCGAAGGCCTTCGGACGGATCGCGATGAGGTCGAAGTCCTGGGCCAGCCAGTTGACGGCATTGAGCAGGAAGTCCTTGTTGGTGGAGTAGGAGTAGTAGGCATTCGCGGCGAAGTCAGAGTCGCCGAAAACCACGATGCTGGTCGCAACCGGCGTCTCCCTGGCCTCCAGCGGGTTCGATTCCACGTTGAACCCTTCCGGTTCCTCCTCCACCGTGGAGAGGGCGCGCACCGCGATCGCCAGGAAGTGAGGCCCGCCCACGTCGCCCAAGGCGCCATCGTACTCGTTGCGCTCCGGGTCTTCCGTGGTCCAACTCAGCACGCTGGAGGCGGCCAGGGGGACGTATTGAATCCACGGAGGCCGCTTCTTTTCCTCCACCGCGATCCGGACCGCCCCCGCCTCTGGGAAGAGGGTCGCGTCCAGGAGCCTGGTGATCGGGATGTCCGGCATGTACTGGCTGCGCTGGAGGAGGGGGCTCCGCGGGTCGCCCAGCAGCGAGCTCCCCTGGTCGACAATCGTGCCCTTGCCCACCTCGATTCCCCACGGCGCCAGCAGGCTCAGGAAGCTCTCTGGCGGGTCGGGGTCCAGCAAGAAGAGGGCCCGGCCCCCGTTCCGCAGCCACACCATCAGCACCTGGTGCTCCGCAAAGGTCAGGTCCGTCTTTGGCCCGGCTATGACCAGAACGGCAGCGTCGCTTGGCACCACACCGCTCCGGCTGAGGTTCACGGTCCGGATTCCGTAGCTGTCCCGGAGCAGGCCGCCGGCGGCCATGCCGAAGGCCTCGACTTCGGTCTCCACCCTCGCCGAGTCCTTCTCCCCGTGGCCGTCCAGGAAGTAGATCATCTTCTGCTCGGTGCCAGTGACGATCAGGAGGGCCGTTGTCAGGTCCTGCTCCGCCATCGGTGGGAGCGGGAGCTCGAACGCCACGTTGGTATCCGTCGCCCTGAACAGGATGGTCGGGTAGTCGGTCACCTGGAGCTCGCGGGCGATGGACGGGTCCGCTTCCGGGTCGATGAACTCGTAGCTGAACTTGCCGCCGGAACGGTTCCGGTACTCGAACATCAGGTCTTCGGCTCGCTGCCTGGTGGCGATCTGGTCCGGGAGGCCCGGCACGAAGAAGGCCGTCGCATGCACCGGCTGGTCCAAGTTACCCAGCACGCGGATGGTCTGCTCCGAGAGGCTGAACTGCCGCGATGCGGTGACGTCGGCCCGCAACGTGGCCCGGAACGTCAGGAAGTTGACGATGGAGACGATTGCCACAAGTGCCACCACCATGACCAGGGCGTTGGCCGCATACCTCCCCCGCTGTCCCGTCAGGGCTTTCCGGACCGGGACGAAGGACGAGGCGAGCGCCACGAGCAGCAGGGCAAGGCCGACGAGCATGACGCTGTTGCCGAACCCACGCAGCTCCGGCACCCACAGGTAGACGCCTCCGCCCACCGCCAGGGCGCCCCCGCCGATGATGGAGAAGAGAAGCGCCGCGGCCGTCAGCACCTCCTGCGCGCGCTCCCAGAGGGAGGGGCCGGCCGAGGGCTCCGGGACGTTGGAAGGGGAGCGTGCCATGCTACCTCCACCGCCTCGATTCGATGTTTCGGATGGCCAGGAAAAGGAAGACGATTATGACGCTCAGGTAGTAGACCACGTTGTTCACGTCCAAGATGCCCCTGGCGAAGTCGTCGAAGTGGCCCGCGAGCGAGAGCTCCGACAGGATCTGCGCCGCCACGCCGGAGGCGATCGCCGCGGCCTGGTTGGTCAGTATCAGCATGAGCAGCAGACCGAAGCTCATCACCGCGGCCACCACCTGGTTGCTGGTCAGCGACGACGCCAGCAGGCCAATGGCCAGGGTGGCGGACCCGAATAGGATCAGACCCGCGTACCCGCTCAACAGCGGTCCCACGTCCGGGTCCCCAAACCAGAAGAGCAGTAGAGCGTAGAAGAGGGTCGGGGAGAGCGTCGCCAGCAGGATGACCACGGTCGAGAGGTACTTGCCGATGACGATCTCGTAGTCCCTGACGGGTGAGGTCATCAGCAGCTCCAGGGTCCCCAGCTTCTGCTCCTCCGCCAGGAGACGCATGGTGAGCGCGGGCGACCAGAGCACGAACACGAACGTTGACGGACCGATCCACCCACGGATGCTCGCCTCCGGAAAGGGCGTGCTGATGCTGGTCACGAACAGGTACCCCGTCAGCGCGAGGAAGACGGTTCCGATGATGTAGGCCATGGGGGAGGAGAAGTAGGCCTTGATCTCTTTCCAGGCTATGGCGCCGGTGTTTCGCACCGTCTACTCGCCCTCCGTCGTTTCAGGTTCGTCGGTCTGGGTGAGCTCCAGGAAGATCTCCTCCAGGCTCATCGTGACCGGGGCGAGCTCCCGGAGCCCCCAACCCCGTTCGACCACAGTCCGCGCTATCAACTCTCGCAGGTCCGTCCCGTGCCGCGCCTCGACGGTGTACCGGAGCATGTCGCCCTCGCCGATGCGGCGCACGTCTACTACGCCGGATATGTCCCGCAGCGCCTGCGTGACCTCGGTCCCCGGGCCCTGGATCTCCGCCTCGATGCGCTCGGTGGCGCGGAGTCGCTGGCCCAGATTGGCTGGGGTGTCCTCCGCCACCAGCGTTCCATCGTGGATGATGAGGACCCGCTCGCAGACCGCGCTTACCTCTGGGAGGATATGCGTGCTCAGGAGCAGCGTGTGCTCTTTCCCGAGTTCCTTGATCAGAAGCCGGGTCTCAACCACCTGGATGGGGTCAATGCCAATGGTGGGCTCGTCCAGGATGAGCACGTCGGGCTCATGCAGGATCGCCTGGGCGATCCCCACCCGCTGCCGATAGCCCTTGGAGAGCTTGCCGATGTGAGTGTGTCGGTAGTCGCCCACTCGCACCCGGTCGATCACCTCGGCGGTCCGGCGCCTGATGCTCTCCCGGTCCATACCCCGCAAGGTACCCATGTACCCCAGGTACTCCTCCACTTCCATGTCCAGGTAGAGCGGCACCGTCTCCGGGAGGTAGCCGATGTGCCGGCGGGCGTCAAGGGAAGCGGAGACCACATCGTTCCCCGCGATCCGGGCGTGGCCGCTCGTGGGCGGCATGTAGCCGGTCAGGATGCGCATGGTGGTGGTCTTCCCCGAGCCGTTCGGCCCCAGCAGCCCCACGATCTCTCCTCGCCGGACCTGGAAGCTCAGTCCCTCCACGGCGATGAAGTCGCCGTAGAGCTTGGTGAGGTCTTCGACCTCGATCATAACGTCGTTCTTGCCGTCAGCCATGAGATTCCCCTTCGTCGGGCCCCACCGGCGCTACGGAGCCCACTTCCGGCGCAGAAGCGGCATTATACCATTCCAATCGGGCTGCGTCTCGGCGCGATCTGCATAAGTCACGGGCCGTTCAGTATCACGGAGAACGTGTCCACGTGGTGCCATCTGATTCGGTCGACGTCCACGTCCTTCGGGACCTCGAAGAGCAGCCAGCCGAGGATCTGGAAGTCCCGCGCCATCTCCACCTTGTCCCACAGGAACGGTGTGAAGAGGCTTTCGTCCGCGCTGCTCCCGTCTACCTTCTGTCCGCGGGCGTATGGGTCCACGGGTGGGTAGTTCCTGGCGTCGCTGCCCTCCAGGTCCACGGCGCGCGAGTCCACCAGGAGAGAGACCTGGGCGGAGCGTCGGTTTACCAGCAAGACCTTGGCGACTACCAGATCTTGACCCTGGACCTCCGGGTGGACAACGTAGTGGTCGTCTCCGATACGGTAGGAGACGCTGTCGACGTGCTGGACGTCGCTCACCCGCATCTGCATGATCTGGCCGGTGGCCCAAATGCCCTCGTCGGACCCGCCGCACCCTGCCGCGATCACGGTCAGGGCCACCGCGAGCAGAGGCACGACCATTGCCCGGAGATGGGGCCGTCGCCCCCGGCGGGCCAGCATGGGAGCGGTGCGTAGGTCTGTCATCATGATCGGCTGGGCGAGAACGTGGGCATGCCGCGCAGGCGGCGCACCAGGTCTGGCAGAGTAGTCAGGAGCTCGTCCACGTCGGCGTCGGTGTTGTCGCTTCCCAGGGTCAGCCGCAGGCTTGCCCTTGCCACCTCCGCGGACCGTCCGATGGCCGTCAGGACGTGGGACGGCTCCAGGGAGGCGGTGGAGCACGCGCTGCCGCTGGAGGCGCAGATTCCCGCCATGTCCAAGCCCAGCAGCACCGGCTCGGCTTCCAGGCCCTGGAATGAGACGTTCACGTTGTTGGGCAGCCTTCGCTCCAGATCGCCGTTGAGCAGGGCGTCCGGCACCCGCTCGCGAATGCCTGAGATGATCCGGTCACGGAGTCGGGCGGTGTGCGCGAACGTCCCCTCCCGCTCCTGGTCCGCCAAGCGCAGCGCCGTGGCGGCCCCGACGATCCCCGGCACGTTCTCGGTCCCGGACCGACGCTCCCGTTCCTGGCCTCCTCCGCCCAGCAGGGGGACCAGCGGTGTGCCGCGGCGCACGTACAGGACTCCCACGCCCTTGGGGCCGTGGAACTTGTGGGCGGACAGGGTCAGCAGGTCTACGCCCAGCGTTTGGACCGAGAGGTCCAGGTAGCCCGCCGCCTGCACCGCGTCCGTGTGGATGAGGATGGTGCGCCCGAGGGCCGTCGCCCGCTCCCGGACCAGCCGCACGACATCCGCCACCGGCTGCACCGCGCCGATCTCGTTGTTCGCCATCATCACGCTGACCAGGACGGTCCGGTCGGTCACGGCCCGCGCCACTTCCTCAGCGTCCACCACGCCACTGGAGTCCACGGGCACGTAGGTCGTCTCGAACCCGAACTGCTCCAACTCCTGGCAAGAGTGAAGGACGGCGTGGTGTTCGATCCCTGTCGTGACGATGTGGTCGCCAGTGTGCTTCAGAGCAAAAGCGGCGCCCTTGACCGCGGCGTTGTCTGACTCCGTCCCGCCGCTGGTGAACACCACCTCGCTGGCACGGGAGTCGAGTACGCGGGCCACCGCCTCGCGCGCCTCGTCCAGGGCCTTGCGGGCCTCCTGTCCGAGGGTGTGGAGGCTGGACGCGTTTCCGAAGCGGTTCTGGAGGTACGGAAGCATCGCCTCGAGCGCCTCCGGCCGCAGCGGCGTCGTGGCCGCGTGGTCGAGGTAGATGATCCGTTCTCGCTGCTGCTGCATCGGACACTCCCCCTGGAACGGTTGGATGTTCCAGCGGCTTGGAAGATGCGCCGTGGGCCGCGCGGGGCCGGCGACGCCCGTCTCAGAGCCCCAACATTGTAGCATCTGGCAATCTGGGACGGTAGACGGGCCTCGACCACCGTGGATATGGATGCCGAGGGCGGCGGGTCACCAGTCCAGCGTGCCCGCCAGCAGCCGTCGCAGGATGCTCCGCGGCAGGAACGCCTTGCGGTGGACTTCCGTGGAGTAGTAGCGGGAGGCGACCGTGCCGCCAGTCCCCGCTCTGGGCGCGCGAGGGCTTCGCCCCTTGGACGCGATGGCGAAGGCCCACCAGTTGCCGGCGTACGTGGACAAAGGCTGGGTGTAGCAGTCCACTATCGGGAACGCCTCCCGGAGCCGCCGTTGGACCGTCGCCACGAAGTCTCGGTGGAAGTGGAGCGATTCGGACTGTGTCGCCAGCAGGCCGTCGGGGGTCAGGGCTGCCGCCGCGGCGCGGTAGAAGGGCGTCGAGAACAGGCGCTCGGCCGGCCCGACGGGGTCGGTCGAGTCCACGATGATCACGTCGTACGGGTGGGGGGGGTGCTCCAGGTGGTCTACCCCGTCCCGGTGGAGGACCGTGGCTCGCGGGTCGTCGAACCCCGTGGACAGCCCCGGGAAGAACTCCCGGCTGACGGCCACAACCCGCTCGTCCAGCTCCACCAGGTGGACCCGCCGGACCGTCTGGTGCTTCAGCGCCTCGCGGAGGCTCCCGCCGTCCCCTCCGCCTATGATGAGCACGTCGCGCGGCGCCGGGTGGGCGTGGAGGGCCGGGTGTACCAGCATCTCGTGGTAGAAGAACTCGTCGCGCTCCGTGAGCTGCACCACGCCGTCCAGGACCAGCATCCGTCCGAAGTGGGGGTGCTCCAAGACCTGGATTTCCTGGTACGGGGTCGCCTCGCGGTGGAGCGGCGTCACGCCGGGATAGGTGTAGACGATTGGGGCGAAGGGGTCGCGCTCCAGGAAGTCCACGGCCGTTCCCGGGCTCAGGTCAGGACGACCGGCGGGACCGGCGTGCCGTTGAAGGGGGAGGCGTACGCGGTCGTATAGGCGCCGGCGGGGTAGATGAGGACCCGGTCGCCGATCTCCGGCTCCGGCAGGGTGACGTCCTTGGCGACGACATCGAAGCTGTCGCACGACGGCCCGCCGACGGTCCACTGCTTCTCCGCGCCGCCGGGGCCCAGGGTTGCGAACCGGTAGCGGATGCCGCCCACCGCCTCCATCAGGCCGTTGAACACCCCCACGTCCAGGTAGACCCAGTCATCGCCCTCACGCGCCGCTTTCCCGATCACCGAGCTCACCAGGACCCCCGCGTCCGCCACGAGGCCCCGGCCTGGCTCCGCCCGCAGCTCAACTCCGGGCGGGAAGAGCTCGGATACCAGCGCATAGACCAGGCCGAAGGTTTCTCGCACCGTAGGGATCCCCTCGTCGTGGTGGGCCGGGAAGCCCCCGCCGATGTTGAGGCTGCGCAGGTTGACGCCCGCGGCGCTCACCCGGCGCCACAGCTCGGCGGAGCGCTCCAGCGCGGCGCGCCAGCTCGCGAGGCCCAGGCATTGAGAACCCACGTGGAACGTGATCCCCGTCGGGTTCAGCCCCATCCCAGGGGCCGAGAGGAGGAGGTCGGCCGCGTGATCCACGCCGACCCCGAACTTGTCTGCCAGGGGCCAGGAGCTCTCCAGGTTGTCGACGGTCAGTCGGATGCTGACATCGCTCCCAGGGGCGAGCCGGGCCAGCTTCTCCGCCTCGGCGGTCGAGTCGAAGACGAACTCCCGGTGCCCAAGGCGGACCATCGCCTCAATGAACCCGGGGGTCTTGATGGGGTTGCTGGTGATGATTCGCTCGGGGTTCACGCCCAGCCGCGTCAGGACGGCGAGTTCGCTCTCCGACGATATCTCGAACCCGACGCCGGATTCGGCGATGGCCCCGACGACAGCCGGGTCCGGGTTCGCCTTCACGGCGTAGAACGAGGGGCACCGGCCTTCTTGCTCTCGGAATTCCCGCGCCTTCCGATCGAGAGCGGCCCGGTCCATGCCCAGGAAGGGGGTCTCGATCCCTTCCCATTGGGAGGCCAAGTCGAAGAAGCGTTCCATGCCGACGTATCCCTTCTGGACGAGGCGCGGTCTGCCGTCGCGTCGACCGACGGAGAGGCGAGCGAGTGGGCGTGGTCGTCGCGAGGGAGACGCCGGCCCGGTGCGCCCCAAGCGGGCGCTACGGGCTCTTCACCGCTTCCCGGTAGTTCTCGGACCCCTTCCAGAGGAGCCGCCCGCCCGGCACTTCCGTCAGGTCCCCCGTGTCGATGAGCAGCTCCACGTGGGCAAGAGTCTCGCTGAGCGCCGAATGGTAGTTGCTGCTGTCCATGTCTCGGTAGGAGAAGAGCAGCTTGGTGACCGCCTCTAGGCTCATCGCTTCCTTGCCAATGATTCCAAGGATCCGATGGAATCGCTGGATATGGTGCAACATGATGGAGTGGGCGCGCCGCGCCGTCATCACGTTCAGCTTGCCCTTGTTGAGCAGTCGGTGGGCAGGGAGGACTGTCGTCTTGTTGCCGTAGGCGGCCACCCGCCGCAGCGACCGCATGTAGGCGGCCAGCCCGTAGAGCTGGTCTTCGTCCTGGTACCGTTCCGGCAACCCGTCCTTGACCACCGCCGTTGGCCGGGCCTTCATCGTGGGGTGGGGGGTGATCTCCGGGAGGACGTGGTCCCCGGTGAACAGCACGCCGTCCAGGGCGATCGTCAGTTCGTCCGGAGAGTGGCCCGGCGTGTGATAGAAGGTGAGGGAGCCGGCCTGGTCCCCGTCGTGGAGCGAGCGGGCTATGGGGACGTTCTTGCGCAGCGTGCCGTACTTTACGTGGCGGTCGGACCAATTGCGCTGTCTTGGGCCGCTCGACCGCCGCTCGGGGTCGAAGTGATGGTTCAGGGCCTCCCGCAGGAGGGGATGGATGGGACCCATCTGGTCCTGAAACCGGTGGTGGCGCAGGTGGCCGAACAGGGCGTGGGCCCACACTTCGCCCCCGGAGGCCTCCGCGAGCGACGTGGCGCCGCCGTCGTGGTCCAGGTGGCTGTGGGTAACGACGATGCGGCGCACGGACTTCATCTCCATGCCCAGCACCTTGAAAGCGTCGTTGAGGCAATCGACTGCCAGGACGCTGCCCGCATCGATGAGGGTCAGGCCGTCGCCCTCGTCGATGACGTAGATCCACGTGGGTCCCGTGCCCGACTGCCAGTCCTGTGGGACGCCGACCGCGTGAATGGTCGCGCCAGCCGGGGTGACGATGCGAAGGATGGCGCCGGCCCCGTCGCGCTCACCGGCGCGCAGGATATCGACGGTTGGACGCATGGTGGCGAGAGCCAATGGTACCCTCCGTTGGTGTCGCTGGGTAGGGTCCGTGGGAACTCCGGAAGGGTGAGCGGAGGGATTTGAACCCTCGATCTCCTGGGCCACAGCCAGGCGCCTTAACCGCTGGGCTACGCTCACCACGAACCAAACACGCATTGTACGACTCCGTGCGAACGGGGGTCAAGGCGAGTGGGTTGGCCCGACACGGTTCAGGGACCACGGCGCCGCCGGGCGGTCCAGCGAAGCTGTGGCCCGCGAGGAAGGAGGCACAGACCTAGAGGTGGAAGGGGCGACCCGTGGGCGGGCGTCGAGGGGGGCGGGAACTCGGAGAGTGACGGGCGCGAAGCCGTCGGCGAAATCGGCTCGCTCAATCACACCTGCAGGGTCACCTCGCCGGCGATGAGCGTGGTGTAGGTGCCGTCGTTGAGCTGGAGCACCAGGTTGCCCTCGGCGTCCACGTCCGTGGCCAACCCCTCGTCCACCACGTCGCCCCACCGCACTCGCACCTGCCGCCCAAGCGTCTCCAGAGCCGCGCGCCATTCCTGCCGGACCGCTTCGCCCGATGTGGCGTAGAGGCGATCGAACTCGGTGAGCAGTGCCTGGCACAGCGGCAGCCGGGGGACGGGTCCACCGGCCTCTAGCATCAAGCTGGTGGCTATGGGAGCGATCTCGTCGTGCGGCGCCGGGTCGAAGTTCACGTTGAGACCGATGCCAACCACCATGTAGCCCAGCTGGCCCTCCTCCACCCGGGACTCGATCAGGATGCCGCACACCTTGAGCTCCCCGATCCGGACATCGTTCGGCCACTTGATGGTTGGCGAAAGGCCCGTGGCGGTGCGGATGGCCCGCACCACGGACAGGCACGCCGCCATGTTCACCTGGCGCAGCGCCTCCACCTGCGGACGCAGGACCACCGACATGGTGAGGTTCTGCCCGGCGCTGGACACCCACTGGCGGTCGAACCGGCCGCGCCCCGCGGTCTGCTCCTCCGCGATGATCACCGTGCCGTCCGAGGCGCCCATCTCCGCCTCGCGGTGGCCCACGTCCATGGTGGACGTTGTTTCGTGGACGTAGACCACGCGGCGGCCGATGACTCTCGTCACCAGCCCTCGCTTCACCATCTCGCCGCTCAGGTCGAACCGTGCCATGCCGTGACGCCCTTCCTGTTTCGCACTCCAAGCTCACTTGATGATACACGCTCCGGGACGAGCGATACAGTCCGACCTGCGGGCATGGGAGGTCGCGGCCGTCTGATATAATGTCCCGAGCCTGCGAAGGGGAGGAAAGACCATGTACGACCGAATTCTGGTGCCGCTGGACGGCTCGCCGCTGGCGGAGGCGGCTCTCACGCACGGAGAGGCCCTGGCGGCCAGCCTTGGGTCGCAGATTCACCTGCTACAGGTGGTCCATCTGTTGAGCCAGCTTGTCGGCCTGGCCGGGCCGTCAGACGCCGGCGCCACTATTCCCCCGGTGAATATGGAAGTCTTGATGGAGACCACGGAGCGGGAGGCTGCCCTGGCAGAGGCCTATCTGGCCCGGATCGGGGAAGGCCTGAAGGCGAAGGGGCTGACGGTTTCCTGGGAGGTCCGGCGGGGGAACGCCGCCGCGGAAATCGTCCAGTGCACCCAGGACCAGGGGATCGGACTCATCGCCCTCTCGACCCACGGCCGCAGCGGCCTGGGTCGTCTCCTCTTCGGCAGCGTGGCCCAGCGCGTCGTGCGTGACGTGGGGGTGCCCGTGCTCCTGATCAGACCGGACGAGCAGGGCGGGGCCGGGTAGGTCACAGCGGGCGTCGCGCCGGGTGGCGGGCTTGGAGGCGCGGCGGCGAACGGGCATCCCGCGCGACCGAACCTGACGACCCCCGTGTTTTGACGCCCCCGGCTACCGAGCGTACACTGACGGGGTGCCCCTCTCCTCCTCCCGTCCGCGGGGCATGCGAAAGGCAGGCCCCCCGGATCATGGATTCCTCTAGCGCCGTGCGCGCCCCGGCCCTCACCAAGAACGTCCGGCGCATCTTCGTCGTCATCGTCATCTCCATGTTCGTCGCCATCCTGGGCCTGGGCATCGTCGCCCCGCTCATGCCGATCTATGCCACGGAGCTTGGGGCGGGGCCGGTGGGGCTCGCCCTCATGGTCGCCTCCTTCTCGCTGGCGCGCGGCGTCTTCCAGCCGATCGCGGGCTTCCTTTCCGACCGGCAGGGGCGAAAGCGGTTCTACGTGGCCGGGCTGGCGGTCTACACCGTGGCTTCCTTCCTGTACCTCCTGGCGTCCTCTACCTTCGACCTGACCGCAATCCGCTTCGTCCACGGGTTGGGGTCGGCGATGGTGATGCCCATCGCGATGGCGTACATCGGCGACATCGCGCCCGAGGGCAAAGAGGGTTCCTACATGTCGATCCTCAACGTGGCCCTCTTCTCAGGCATCGGGATCGGCCCGCTCTTCGGAGGAGCCTTCGGCGACACCCTTGGCATCGCGTCGGCCTTCTATGCGATGGGGGCTCTCTCTGGCATCTCGCTCGTCCTGGTGCTGATCTTCCTCCCCGCCGCGTCCTCGGACGCCGCCCGGGAGGAGACCCGGCCGATGGTAACGGTGGCACGGGAGATGAGCCACAACCCGCGCGTGATGGGTATCCTAGTGGCCAGGATGGCGAGCATGCTGGCGATGCCGCCCAGCTTCGTCTTCCTGCCGCTGCTGATGACCCGGTTCATGGACGCGGGGGGATTTGAGATTGGGTTGGTGCTCGCGTCCCGCACACTGATCAACGCGGTGCTCCAGGGTCCAATGGGGAAGTACGCCGACAGCCACAACAAGGTCGCGCTCTCCACCGGGGGGGCGCTGGCCGTGGTGGCGGTCATGGTTGTGGTGCCCTCCGCCGGATCCATGACCCAGCTGATCGTCCTGTACATGGTCATGGGGCTGTTCGAGGCGGTGCTGTGGCCGGCCATATCGGCCCTGGCGGTGGAGGAGGGGCGAATCTACGGCATGGGCTCCATGATGGGCGTGTTCAATATGGCGATGAGCGTTGGCATTTTCGGCGGGTCCATCGTGTCGGGACTGTCGGTGGACGCCTGGGGCCTGGGGGCGGCGTTCTACGTGGGGGCCGTGCTGTTTGGGATCGGGACCATCGCCGGGTGGTGGCTAATGACGAGGTCGGGGACGGTCATGCCCGCCGTGGCGGACGTGGGCAACGGCGGTGAGCCGGAGGCAGCGACACCGCCGGCCGACGGTGGTCGCGAGGGGCGGTAGCGCAGCTCCTTGGACCTGACGGACTAACGTGGGGCCGGCGGGCCTGTAAGCCGAGTCCTGTCCCCGCCCGACGGCGGTTTACACCCCCGAGGGGGCTTCCTCCCTCCGCCGAGTGGGGGGTGGTCATCCATCTGGGACCCCAATTGCTTGAGGCCTCGTGCGGCCAACCCGGGGACGGGCCGGGCGCCCATTGCCCCCTATTCGGCCTTGCTCCGGGTGGGGTTTGCCCGCCGCCGTGTCTCCACGAACGGCCGGGAGCTCTTACCTCCCGATTTCACCCTTGCCTGTGCCCGACGCCCGAAGGCGACGAGCCATCGGCGGTATGTTTCTGTGGCACTTTCCGTCGGGTTACCCCGCCTGGGCGTTACCCAGCACCCTGTCCGGAGGAGCTCGGACTTTCCTCTCCCCGCCGTGGCGGAGAGCGACCACCCGGCCCACCGACCCCACACCATTGTATCAGGTCGCAGGCAGGGCGTGCCCTGCACCCATGCTGGGGGAGGGTTGGTAGCCTACCCGCGGAGCCGTCCGACCGGCGCGCCGCCCGCGTAGGGCGTCCGTGGTTCGACAAGCTCACCACGAACGGGGCAGGGCGTGCCCCGCACCCAGTCTGGGGAGAGTTGGCAGCCTACCCGCCGAGTCGTCCGACCGGAGCGCCGCTTGCGTGGGGCGTCCTTGGCTCGATAAGCTCCCACGAGCAGGGCGCAGGGCGTGCCGCTCAGCCCGTGTACAGGACTCGGCCGCAGCTCCCGCATCGCACGATTTCGTGCGACGTGCGCGTCCGCTGGAGCTCGCTGGAGGGGAGAGTGATGCCGCAGCCGCCGCAGATTCCCCGCTCCACCGTCGCCACCGCCGCGCCCCGCGAGGATCGGAGGCTGCGATACATCGCGGTCTCAGGGGCGCTCAGCGCCCCTTCCGCGGGCCCCTGCCGCTCTCGCAGGTCCGCCAGGTCGGCCCGCAGTCGCTTGCCGTCGCTCTCAAGACGCTCGCGCTCGCCCCGCCAGCTGGCCTCTTCCTTGGCGAGAGTTGCTTCCAGTCTCCCCAGGACTTCCCTGGCTTCATCTACCTGGAGCATAAGCTGAAGCAGCTGGTCCTCTTGATGAGCTTTCCTCCGCCCCACGGAGCCGATGTCCTGCTGCAGCGCCATCAGTTCCTTGGTTGTCGCGGGGGCACCGCCGTACAGCCGAGCCTCGAGCTCCTTCAAGTGCGTGGCCATTCCCTGGACCTCCAGGTCTAGGTCTCGCTGCTGTGCCTGAACCGAGGCCAGGGCCTGGCGGCCCTCCTCGGCGCGGATCCTCGCACTTTCCAGCGCTTCGTTGCTACCGAGGCGCAGATCGACCTCCACGAGAGCCTTCTCGCTCTGTCCGATCGCCTGCTCCACTACCTGGAGCTGGTACATGTGGCGAGCAGGTGACACGGCAGCCTCGATCAGTCTGGGATTGGGGTGAAGTGTAGGAACCCGGCGAGGGACTGTCAATCGCGCGGGGCGGGTCCGCGTAACTGGCCACGCTCCGCCCGAGGGCGTGCCACGCCCGTGGCTACGGCGCTGGGACTGGCGCGTCCGTAGCGCCGATCTCCGCGAGGAGCTGCCTTACCCGGCGTTCCACCTCGTCGCGGATGGCGCGGACCTCCTCGATCGGCCGGCCTGCGGGGTCGTCCAGGCCCCAGTCCTCCGATGGGACGAACACCGCCGGGCACTCCTCGGTGATCGAGCAGCCCATGGTGATCACTTGGTCGGCCCGGGCCACCATCGCTTGCGTCATCGCCTTGGGCCGGTTCGACGACAAGTCGATCCCTCGCTCGCGCATGGCTTCGACGACCACGGGGTTGGGCCGCTCCGCTGGGGTGGTGCCCGCGGACTCCGCCAGCGCGCCCCCGCTCGCCAGGCGGTTCGCGAAGGCCTCGGCCATCTGGCTCCGGCCGGAATTGTGGACGCACACGAATAGCACCCGCTGCCCGCTCATGGGGAACCTGCCTCCCGCCTCATACGCTGTCCGCCGTGCCGTTCCCGTCCCGGAGCCACCGATAGACCACTGCTGCGGCCGCCGCGCCAATCATCGGACCCACCCAGTATATCCAGTGGAAGGCCCAGGCCCCGCCCACCAACGCCGGGCCGAAGGAGCGGGCGGGGTTCATGGAGGCGCCGGAGATGGGGCCGGCGAAGATCGCCTCCAGCGCTACCGTCGCGCCGATGGCCAGCGCCGCCGCCTGTCCCATCGCCCGCACATCCGTCGCCATCGCCATGATAACGAACATTAGGAAGAAGGTGAGCGCGATCTCCAGCCCCAAGGACCGCCAGGCCTCGCCGGCGGGCATCGTCGCGCCCATGCCGGCCGCGTCCCCCAGGAGGCCCAGCAGAGCCAGGCTGGCCAGTGCCGCGCCGCCGAGCTGGGCCGTCCAGTAGAACGGCGTCTCCCGCCACGGGAACTGGCGCGCCAGCGCGAAGGCCAGCGTCACGGCCGGGTTGATGTGTGCCCCGGAGATGTGGCCCGTGGCGTAGATCATCGCCGCGACGATGAGCCCGAAGGTGAGCCCGATCCCCACGTGAGTCACCTGCCCACCGGAGATCTCGTCGATCATGATCGCTCCGGTTCCCGCGAAGACCAGTCCGAAGGTGCCGATCATCTCGGAGACGAACCGTCGGGGCGTCATGGACGGGGCTTCCTCCCACCAGAGTGCCGCAGGCCGCGCACCATCTTAGCAGACAGGCCCAGAGACCGCCGCTACACGGCCTCGCCGGCCCCGTGGATGAAGAACGATTCCGTGCTCTCGACCGATATCCGGAACCCGGCGCGCTCGAAGGCGGCCTCCAGGTCGGAGGGTTCGTAGAACACCTTCACGATCTCGAACCGGCGACCGTCGGCCAGGATGCGGGTGGTCGTGGAGGCGTCGCGGCCGGCCAGGACCCGGTCCCGGGCCGCCACCTCGTCCTGGTACTGGGAATCGACCACGAAGAGCCTGCCGCCAGTGGGTACGGCCGTCCGCACGGTCCGTAGGAATGCGTCCAGCCGCTCCGGGGGCACGTGCGACAGCCAGAATCCCATGACCACGCTGTCGTAGAGGCGGTCGGGCGACCACTGAAAGAGGTCCACTTGCACGTACTCGACCGCCCCGCCGCCGACCCTGGCGCGGTTGAGCGCCAGCATCTCGGCGGAGGCGTCCACGGCGGTGACGCGGAGGCCCTGGGCCGCCAGCCACTCGGTCCAAGTGCCGGTGCCGCAGGCAAGCTCAAGCACGTGGCCGCTCAGCCCGAGTGCGCCCAGCGCCTGGAATAGATGGGAGCACTCGCGGAACCACTGGGCGTTGACCTCAGGGCCGGAATCGTAGCGGCCGCGCCGGTACCACCAGTCGTCGTACTCCGGTGCCCTTGCGCTGTAGTAGGACGATTGGGCAGCCAGGAACTCGTCGTCGGCGGTCGTCACCGCTGCGGGGCCGAAAAGCGGGGATGCGACGCGAGGGTCCGGGCCGCCGCACTGGCGGCCCTCACGGCAGCGACGTGATGCCGCTTCCGTGGTCGCGGGCGGCGAGGAGTACGCACAGCCAGTTTCGAAGGTAGTGGGGGGGCAGGAAGGTGCCGCGGACCCGCTGGTGGGCCTCCGCGCCCATCGCTTCCGCCAGGGGCGGATTCGAGAGGAGCTGGCGGAGCCGAAAGGCCGCACCTTCTACAGTCTGCACAAGGAAACCGCTTGCCCCGTCGACGATCTGGAACGCAATTCCCCCGGTGTCCCCGGCCACCACGGGCCGGGACTTCCACATCGCCTCCGTGACCACCAGTCCGAACCCCTCCCTGAGCGACTTCTGGATGACCACGTCCGCTGAGCTCTGGAGCGCGTTGACGGTGGTGTCATTGTCCTCGGGGTTCACGATGACGATGGTGTCCGGAATCTTTTCCGCCGCCTCCAGGACCTCCTGCAGCACTTCCTTGGCCTCAGGGTCGTCGGGGGCGAAGTTACCGACGAATACGAACCCCACGTCGATGGTGCGCTTCACCATCTCGTACGCATTGAACGCGCCGAGCGGATCCTTCAATCGGTCGAACCGGCTCACCTGCAAGATGAACGGGCGCTCCCTGGAGATCCCGTGCCGCTCGAGCACACCGTCGATGACCTCCTGCGACAGGTCGCGACTCTTGTCGGACAGGGGATCGATGAACGGCGGCATGATGTACTGCGGCAACAGGAGGTCGCCGCGCACGTACTGTGGGACGTGGAGCACGCACGCGTCGAAAGCGTCGATATAGGGCTTGACGAAGCTCCAGGCGTGCATATCGGCGTTCGCCACGTCTATGTGGCAGCGCCAGATCCAGGTCGAGTGCTCGGACGGGCGGTAGATCACCAGGCCCAGGGGCTGGGGATCGTGGATGATGACAAAGTCCGCGTTCAGGTTGAGGGACGCGGCGTTCTCCACGATTACCTTGTGGTAGACCTGCGGCAGCTCGGGGTCCAGCCTTCCCACGGGGACGCCGTGGAGGGCATTGTGGAGAGTCTTTGTCCCCTCGAAGAAGACCTCCGGCCCGTCGATGGTCAGCCACTCCGCGTTGAGGCCCGCGTCGTTCATCAGAGGGACCAGGCGCGACAGCAGCTCAGCGACGCCCCCGCCCTGCTTGGTGGAGTTGACGTGGACCACCCTGGCGCCATCCAGCTGGCGGGCCAGCTGACGGATCTGAGCCACCACCTCTTCCCCAACGTAAGGGACGTAGTCTTCCAGGCGGAGTGTGGGGGTTCCGTTACCGTCTGAGGGCGTCAACGATCTCCTCCTTGAGGACATCGACGTCGTAGTAGTAGGGGTTGATGCGCATCAGGGCTTTCGCCTTTTCTTCTTCGCCATGGCCCCTCAGCCAGTGTGAGAAATCGTTCTCGCCGCCGTTGCGCCACCGGGACTCGATGAAGTGATACAGGACGGAGGCGCTCCCCAGCTTCTGGATCTGCTCCACGAACTGCTCAAGCGTCTCGGCCTGGACGCCCGTGGGAAGGACGTAGCTCCTTGCCTCCATGAAGTGGAACTCGCTTCCCTGGGGCACGCGGGGGAAGACCTCGGTCTCGTGGACGTACTGTCCCACGAACGCGGCCAGGCGCTCTCGGGCCTCCCGGATGGTGGCGCACTCCAGTGGGTCCACGCTGGAAAGGCGCTCGGCGAGCGCCTCTTGACCCACGGCCCCCGCCACCCATCGGGCGAAGTCGTTGGTATAGTCGCCGCGGGCGCGCTTGGGACGCCGGAAGAGGGCATGGTGGACATGGTAGTAGATGGACGAGCCGGGCACTCCCTGCAAGCCGCGGAGGAGGGCGGGCAGGCTGTCCGCGTTGTACCGAGTCCAGCGGACTATTCCGACCTCTGTAAAGAACAAAAAAGGAGCGCCACCCAGGCTGACGCGCTCCTGCTCTTGCGGTGCCATTCTTTGAAAAGCCGCTGGGCCCATGCAGAGAGTATACCCTCACATGGTCGGCTTGTGAATCCTCGTACGCATCGGCCTGCCTGGGCCAGAGGGGCGCCCGTGGTCGGGCAATCCGCCTGGCGCACCAGGGGCGCTCGCGCTGGCTCTATCGCCGATCCAGGCGCCGCTCGCTAGGATGCAGACGAGAGCGTCCGCTCCAGCGCTGGAGCCGGCGCGGCGTCCCCGATGAGCTCCTCCAAGAATCCGTCCCGCCAGGCCCGCGCGGTGTGGGTTCGTACCCCGGTCACCAGCCCTTCCCAGCGACGGCGTCGCTCGCGGCTGGTCATCTCCAGGGCCCGGCGCAGGGCGAGGGCAGTCCCTTCGATGTCGTAGGGGTTCACCATCAGGGCATCGTGCATCGTCTCGGCGCTGCCGCAGAACCTGGAGAGGACCAGCACCCCCGCGGCGTTCCCCTGGGAGGCCACGAACTCTTTGGCCACCAGGTTCATGCCGTCGCGGAGCGGGGTCACCAGGCACACGTCCGCCCGGCGGTAGAACGACGCCAGCTCCTGCTGTGTATATGAGCGGGAGAGGTGGTGCACCGGCACCCAGTCCGATTCCGAGAATCGGCCGTTGATTCTCCCCACAAGCTGGTCCACTCGCTCCCGCTCCCGCGCGTAGTCCGGGACCTGCGACCGCGACGGCACCGATATCTGCACCAGGCTCACCCGCCTCCTCAGCGACGGGAATCGGTCCAGGAGGTTCTCGAACGCCAGCAGCCGTTCTGGGATGCCCTTGGTGTAATCGAGCCGCTCGACGCCCAGGATCATGCGGCGGCCAAGGGCGATCCGGTTCAGGAGTCGCGCGGGCTCGTTGCGGGTCTCCTGGCTTGCCCACTCCTCGAACCGCTCCGGCTCGATGCCGATGGGGTAGACCGCGATCCGGGAGGTCCGTCCGTGGTAGGACAGGACGCCGTCGTCCACCAGGTCTGGGAACTCCGAGCGGAGCGATTCCTTGAGGTTGTGGGCGTACCGCTGGGTGTGGACCCCAATCAGATCGTAGGAGAAGAGGGCTTCCAGGAGCTGGCGTGCCCATGGCAGGATCGTGAAGATGTCAACGGGAGCGAACGGCACGTGCAGGAAGAAGCCGGTCTTTCCCTCCCAGCCCAGCCGTCGCAGCTCGCTCCCCAGGAGAAAGAGGTGGTAGTCTTGGACCCACACTAGGTCGTCCTTCCGGAGCAACGGGAAGAGAGCCTCGGCGAACTTCCTGTTCACCCGTCGGTAGGCGCGATACGCGTCCTGGCGGATCACCACTCGATCGGTGAAGCCGTGGAGGAGCGGCCACAGCGTCTGGTTCGAGAACAGGGAGTAGAAAAGGCTGACGTCTCGCTCGGACAGGTCCACCGTGGCGAGCTCAATCGGCCCCATCTGAACTACGCTGGGGGTGCTCCCGGCCCGCTTGGCGGACGTCTTTCCGCTCCAGCCAAACCAGAGTCCGTGGCTATCCTCCAGGGCCGGGCGCAGCGCGCTGACGAGGCCGCTCACCTCCTGTGCTCGCCGCTCCTCCTCGCTCCCAGGGAGAGCTGCTGCGGGCACCCGGTTGGAGACCACGACGAGCCTACGCTGTGTCGACATGCTCACTCCCTCCCGCCACGGCTCCCCAGCGCGCCAAGAACGCAACAAGCTCCTCCGGGTGCCGAATCCACGCGCTGGCGGCGGTGGGTCGCGGCTCCCCTCGCACCAAGACGCCGAGCCCGCCTGCCGGTAGGGCTTTGAACGCGTCCTCGTCCGTGAGATCGTCGCCCAGGTACGCTGTCAGCGCGCCTGCGCGCGACTCGGCGACCACCGCTCGCACTGCCGTGCCCTTGTCCACGCCCGGCGGGCGCAGCTCCAGCCCGCCGTCGAAGTCGTGAAGCTCCAGTCCGTGGCGCTCCGACAGGGGCCCCCAATGGGCTTCTCCCCAGGCCTTCAAGGAATCCACCTCCCGCGGGGCCATTCCCCGCCAGTGCAGCGCCAACGCCGCCGGTTTGGTTTCCGTCCTGGGGCCAAGGCCCGCGTCCCGGGCCTCGTCCGCCGCCAGCGCGAGCCCGGTTTTCGCGGCCTCCGGGAGTTGCGACAGCCGGTAGGTCCCCTCCGCCGTGCGGCGCTCCCACCCGTGGGATGCCCACACCTCCGGCAAGGGTTCAATGCCCAGGAGGATTGCCAGGTCGTCCATGGCCCTTCCGCTCACGATGACGAGCCTGGTCCGACCGGAGCGCAGGATATCCGCGAGGGCGCACCGCACGCCGGGGTAGGGCCGTGCTTCCGAGCGCTCGACGCGAAAGGGAGCCAGCGTCCCGTCGTAGTCGAGCATCAGCACGCGCGCGGGCACACGTTCCAATTCAAGGAAGAACTCGTTGGGGGGAGGGGGAAGCGTCACACTTGATCGCCCCACGGCTGGCCTCCCTTCTCCACCGCCCCGAATGGGGGCGTGAGCCTTCGGCAGCCTTCAGGGTCCACTGCGAGTATAGCACACCAGCCGTCCCGCCGATGGCGGCCGCGACGACGCCCCGCCAGTGCTAACCCCGCTCGGACGACTGAGAAACTCCCATTGCGGGAATAGCGCTGACACTCTACAGGGCGTCCGCCCTGTGGCCTACGATGTGGTGGAGACGGTATCGTCGGCCGCCGGGCAGCCTCTGATCGGCGGCGTGGACCTGGGCGCGAACGCCCAAGGAGGAACGGCATGCTGGACCGGACCGGTGCAACGCGCCCCAGGCCTGACGGCTACGCAAACCCGGCGCACGACGAAGTCTGGGAGGAAGTGCTCGCCCTGGCGTCTGACCTGAGGGGCGCCCGCATAGCCCACGTGAACGCCACGGCGAACGGCGGCGGCGTGGCGGAGATCCTCCACTCCATAGTGCCGATGTACCGCGACCTCGGGATCGATTGCTCGTGGCTTGTGATGCAGGGCGACGATCAGTTCTTCGACGTGACCAAGCGGCTGCACAACGCCCTCCAGGGGGCGGAGGCGAGCCTGAGCGAGGCCGACTGGGACACGTACATGGCTTGCAACCGGTTCAACGCGGGGTTCCTCTCCTCGGACTACGACGTGGTCTTCCTGCACGACCCGCAGCCCGCGGCAGTCCTCCAGTTCGTGGACCGGGGCAGCACCCGGTGGGTGTGGCGCTGCCACATCGACACATCGGCGCCCAACCCGAGCGCATGGTCCCGCCTGACCGAGCTGGTGAGCGCGTTCGACGCCACTGTGTTCAGCCTGGCGGACTTCGTGGGGCCGGGGCTGCGGGACCAGCGGGCGTGGATCATCCCCCCCGCCATCGACGCCAACGTGCCCAAGAACCGGCCGATGGACCCGCGGGCGGCGGCCGATTTCGTCGCCAGCTACGGCATCGATCCGTTGCGGCCGTTCATCTCCCAGATATCCCGCTTCGACCCCTGGAAGGACCCCATGGGGGTGCTGGCCTGCTTCCAGCTCCTGAAGAAGGAGCACCCGGATCTCCAGCTGGCCATGCTGGGCAACTACGCGGACGACGATCCCGAGGGCCCGGTGATGTTCAATCAGGTATTGGAGGCCGCGCGGGACATCCCGGATGTCCGCATCATCACGGACCTGACGGACATGGTGAACCCCTTCCAGAGCCTGAGCAAGGTGGTGCTCCAGAAGTCGGTCCGGGAGGGGTTCGGGCTCACCGTGACGGAGGCCCTGTGGAAGGGCACGCCAGTGGTGGGCGGGAACGTGGGCGGCATTCGCCTGCAACTTGGGAAGGGCATCGGCGGGTTCCTGGTGGACACGATTGAGGAGTGCGCGGACAAGGTGGACTACCTGCTCACGCACGAGGACGGGCGGCGGGCGATGGGCATGTCCGGACGCGAGCACGTGGGGCGGAACTTCCTCCTGCCGCGGCTCCTTCGGGACGAGCTGGACGTGGCGAGAGAGCTCGTATCCAGCGCTCGTGAGGCGGCCCCGGCGCCCGTGCCGGTTCCCGTCCCAGTCCGGCACTCCTAGCCCGGTGGCGACAGCGCCCTCCCCCGCGGCGCCGAGATGCCCCTGGACCGAGCGACCGCGCGGCCGTGGCTACCGGGCTCAGCCGCCCTTGGATGCGTGGCCGCAGTCCCGGGCCGCGAGGATGAGCCCGATGTGGGTGAATGCCTGGGGGTAGTTGCCCAGGGCCGCTCCGCTATCGGGGTCCACCATCTCGGAGAAGAGGCCCAGAGGGCTCGCGAAGCCCATCAGCTCGCGGAAGAGCCTCGTCGACTCCTCCGTCAGGCCCATGCCTGCCAGGACCCGGACGAGCCAGAAGCTGCACAGCGTGAAAGCCCCTTCGTTGCCTGTCAGGCCGTCGTCCGTCTCCTCCGGCCGGTAGCGGTGGAGGAACGGACCCCGCCCGAGCTCCGCCCGAATCCGGCGCCAGCCGTGCGCCCAGGGAGACCACCAGGTGGTCGGCGGCCAGCTCGCTGCCGTCCACGATCACCGTCTTTCGCTCGAGGTCGATCGCCTCGATCTCGCCCTGAATGACCTCGATGCCCTTCTTGCGCAACGTCGCCAGGTCTCGCCCAATCTTGTCCGGCTCCCGCAGCCCCACCTGCAGCCACAGGAGGGACGGCCAGAAGACGTGCCTGCTCTCCCGGTCCACCAGGACGACGCGGTGCTCGTCGCCGACCCGCTTGCGCAGCTCGTTGGCCGTGACGACTCCACCCACGCCGCCCCCCAGGATGACCGTGGTGGTCCCTGCCATGTCCTGCCTCCTTGGCGTGTTGGCACTCTGCCGGCGGCGCACCGCTAGCTGTAGTTCCCATAGAGGTTGTTGACAAGGAGGGGGCTCTCGCCCGCCCGTCGGGGCACGCGTCGGCGGTCCTACACGCAGAGAAACCCTCCGCACGGGCGGACGATGGGAGCGCCTCACACGGCGATGTCGCGGCGCTCGAAGGCTACCAGCGCGACGGCCACCGCCACCGCCGTCAGGGCGATCAACACACCCCCATGCGCCAGGTTCAATCCGTTGGTAAGGGGGTCGCCACCGATGTAGTAGTAGAAGGGCGACAGCTTCTGCAGGCCCGCGATGCTCTCCACCAGAGGCGCAAGGGCGTTGACGAAGTACGCCGTGACTCCGAGAGCGCTGGTCACGCCCATGCTCAGCCCACGCTTGCCGGTGGCGCTGCCCACCGCCAGCGCGACCGCGCCGAAGGTCAGCCCCAGCAGCGCCCCGCTCAGGGTCGCTTCCCCGATCCGCCATACGCTAATGTCCATGTCCACCAGCATCGCGCCGACAACCATTCCGAGCCAGAGCACCACGCCGACGGCGGCGATGGCCGCGACCATCGCCGCGAACTTCTCGGTGAGGATCCGCCGGCGCCTCACCGGGCTCGACAGCAAGAGGTCCAGCGTGCCCTTCTCCTCCTCGCCTGCGATCGCCCCGCTGCCCCTGGACACGGCCAGGACCATGAAGAGGAGCGGCACCACGAGGACGAAAAGCTGTCTGTTGAGGAAGCCCGCGGGCGACGTGAAGTCGGCTATGTCGCCCCAGAAGGCCCGCATCAAGGCCTCCGGCATCTCCTTGGCCATCTGATCGAAGGCTGGGCTGTCCTGGAGGCTGGGATAGAACAGCATCGTGACGATGGCAAGGGCCACCAGGCCGAGCGCCCACCAGGTCAGGGACCGGCGCTGGTCCCTGAGGGTCTTGAGAAGGATGCTACTGAGCATGTTCGTCGCCCCCTTCGTAGTAGGCAAGGAAGACCTCTTCCAGGCTGGGCTCATGGCTGACCACGTTGACCACCTCGAACTGGGCGGCCGCCTTGATCACCGCGTCAACCGTGCCAGTCACCTCGCAGCGGACGGCCGAGTCCTCGACCGTGACGTCGCGGACGCCCGGCAGGCCCGCGAACGCCTCCGCGGGCACCGGCGTGGCGAAGTGGATCTCCAGGCGCC
>CAYTEC010000005.1:48770-59499 GCA_964436745.1 uncultured Dehalococcoidia bacterium
GGCGCCGCAGCGCTCGCGCTTTCAGGGCGCCCACGTGCTCCACCGCCACCAGGGTCCCATCGCGGACGATGCCCACGCGGTCGCAGACGCGCTCCACCTCCGGAAGCACGTGGGAGGAGAGGAATATGGTCTGGCCACGGTCCCTGGCCTCCGACCCCAGCTGTTGGAATTCCTGGCGGATCAGCGGATCCAGGCCGCTGGTGGGCTCGTCCAGAATCAGGAGCTCCGGCCGGTGCATGAACGCCTCGATGAGGCCGATCTTATGCTTGTTGCCGGTCGAAAGAGCCCTCATGGGCTGCGACAGCCCGGCGCCCAGCCGCTCAACCAGCTCATCGACGAACCGCCAGTCCACTCCACCCCGCAGGCTGGCGAAGTACCGCAGGAACTCGCCACCCGTGAGCCCGTCGTAAAGAGCCAGCTCGCTGGGCAGGTAGCCCACCCGGCGGTGGACTTCTTGCACGTCCCTTCGAGGGTCCAGGCCAAGCACCTGGAGGGAGCCCGTTGTCGGTCGGATGAAGTCCAGGGCTAGGCGGATGGTGGTGGTCTTGCCGGCACCGTTCGGTCCCAGGAACCCGAAGATCTCGCCGGCCTCAACCTGCAAACTCAGGTTCTCGATCCCACGGGTGGACCCGTAGTACTTGGTGAGATTGTCCGCTTGAATCACAACGGTCATTCTTGCGCCTCCTCGCGCGATCGCCGCCGCAGTTCCCACCTCTCCAACAGCCCCGGGAGCTCTTGAGCGTAGAACTCGCAGAGGTCCAAGAGCTCTTCAAGTCGCTGCCGCAGGGCCGGGTCTCGGTCGTCCAAGAGCTGCCGGCCTCGTGTGGCGAGGCCGCGGATGGCGACGAGCCGGACGTTGTCCTGCATGGTCATCTGGAACCAGGCGTTGGGCCGGATCCGGAAGTAGTCGCGTCGCTCGCCCGGCAGGCCCACCCGCTCGATCAGCCCAAGCTGGATCAAGAGCCTGGTTCCAGCGCTGATCGAGCCCTTGCTGGCCAGGAGCGACTCGGTCAGCTCCCCCGCCGACTGGTGTGGAGGCGCGGAGATCAAGAGCCTCCCCAGGATGCGCCCCGCCATTCGCGGCAGGCCGTTCTGCTCGATGAACAGGCCGATCTCCTCGACGAAGTGTTGCTCCTCGTTCGCTCGCGGGTCCAAGCTCACGCGCCACTCCTCAATCCACCCGACCTCGTTGACACCCGTGCATTATAGGACGTACTGGAGGTTCTGTCAAGACTGAACAACGAGGGCAGTTCAGTCTCCATCGCATCGGGAGGGTCGCCGACCCGACCCCCCCCGTGGCCGAAGGTAGCCCTCCGCGAGAGGTCCCTGATCGCGCCCGGTCGGACCCTCCACGACCGCATCCGTTGTCCCCGCCGGGCGAGCGATGCTATAGTCCGGGCGTCGCCGTCCCCGTGTATGGGCGGCCTGGGAGCGAGCGGTGAGGCAATTGCGGTCGGTCAGCGTCTTCTACGGGTGGAGGATCGTCCTTGCCGGCGCGGCCATCTTCATGCTGCAAGCGCTTCTCTACCTCTACGGGTTCGGCGTCTTCTTCAACCCCTTGCTCAAGTCTCTCGGAACAAGCAGGGCCGCACTTGGCGGCGTGCTGGGGCTCTCACGGCTCGGGTCGGGGCTTCTGGCCCCCGGCGTAGGGTGGCTCATCGACCGCTATGGCCCCAGGCGGCTCATGCTGGTGGGCCTTACCCTCGTAGGCATCGGGTTCCTCGCCTTCAGCGGCATCACCTCCTTGTGGATGCTCTACGTTGTGTTCTTCGGCATGGCCCTGGGCACGAGCCTTGGGTCCTTCGCCCCCATCACGGTGACCGTGAGCAATTGGTTCGTCAGGAAGCGGGCGCGCGCGCTGGGCCTGGTTTCTCTGGGCTCGGCGCTGGGGGGGAGCCTGAGCTGGGCACTGGCCTGGCTCATCGACACCCTCGGCTGGCAGAGGTCTGCCGCCATCGCGGGGCTCTGTTACCTGGGCATCGCGGTCCCGCTGGCTTCCGTCTTCCGCCACCGGCCCGAGCAGGTAGGGCTGCTTCCCGACGGCGCCTCCCCGGCGCCCCCGGTCGAGACATCCGTGACGGGAGGGACCGGCGCCGATCAGCAGGCGGAGAAGAGGGAAGACCCTGGAGCGCGGGCCGCGGTGGAGGAATTGGATTTCACACCGAGTCAGGCCCTCATGACCAGGGCCTTCTGGATGCTGGCCGTGTCGTTCGTCTCGTTCTCCATGCTCATCACAGTCATCGAGGTGTATCAGGTGCCCTTCTTCACGGAGGACGTGGGACTCTCCTTCGTGACGGCCGCGGCGGTAACCTCGCTGTTCCCGCTGGCCTCCGTTCCGGGGCGGATCGCCTTCGGCTGGTTAGGGGATGCGTTCAACCTTCGGGTGCTCCTGGCCGGGCTGTTCTTCGGGCAGGCCGTTGGCCTGGTGGTCCTCTCGCAAGCCCAGAGCCTTGCGTGGGCACCAGTCTACCTGGTCATCCTTGCTCCAGCTTTCGGTGGCACCATTCCAATCCGCAACGCCACCGTGGCCAGCTACTTCGGACGACGGAACCTGGGGACCATCACCGGCCTCTTCGCGCTGGTAGGTCTCCCCGGGTCGGCGCTGGCCCCGGTATTCATCGGGTGGGTGTTCGACCGCATGGGCAGCTACCGGCCGGGGTTCCTTATCATTGCGGTGCTCATGGTGGTGGCGGGCGGTGCGTTGCTGCTGGCCGTGCGCCCCCAACCCAAGGTGCGCGGGGCGGTCCAGCCGCCCGCTGGTGCGTAGCTCCCCCCAACGGGCATCGGTCCTCAAGCGTCGGGGCCGGTGGTGTTCGCGGCATCCCCCAGGCTGCCAGGCCGTTCGCCGGGCGACGAGCTCTGTGAGGCAGGGCGCTGGCGGTTGACTTCCTTTGTCGATAGGCGTACCATGCCAACGGCATCGAGACGGATACAAGTTTCAGTATCGGCATGGATATGCGCCATTCGTAGAAACCGGCCCATACGGTGGAGGAGTCAGTTGGTGAGCGGGTCCGATCAGCTGTCGCGGGCGAACGGTGGAGCGCTCGGCGCGCCCTCCTCAGGGGTGGGTGAGGAGGCCAAGGGCCCCGCGATTCTTTTGTTCGCCGCCGATTGGGCGAACCTGCTGACGTTGATGGGCCTGGGCGGCGGCGTCCTCAGCATCTACCTTGCGCTCAACGGCCAGTTCCACGCAGCGGTGCTGGCGCTGCTGTGGGCCGTCATGGCCGATTGGTTCGACGGTCCGGTCGCCCGCCGAATGTCGGGAAGGACGAAGGCCTACCAGCTGATCGGTGCCCAGCTGGATTCCCTGGTGGATGTCATCAGCTCCGCCGCGGCGCCAGGCATCTTGCTGCTGGCGTATGCGGGCTTCAGCCCGTGGTTCTATCCGGGTGTCCTGGTGATCGTCCTCGCGGGGGTTCTCCGACTTGCGTACTTCAACGTCTATGGCGTGGGCGAGGACGGCACCATCGCGGGGCTTTCGATAGACTTCACGCCGCTGGTCTTCGCCGGCGTGTTCTTGCTGAATGGCACGCTGAGCCACGATGCGCTCGCCGCGCTGCTTTACGCGGTGATTATCGTCCTGGCGTTTCTCCATGTGGCGCCCTTTCGGATGCGCAAGCTGGCTGGGCCCTGGGTCGGCATCGCAACCGCGTACGCGGTGGTCCTGGCCGTTGCTCACTCGCTGATCCTCTGGACGAGCTAACACGGGCGACTTGAAACCTGGTTCGACGATGCCCCCCGCCATGTGTGCTCCGCCGATCTGGGCTCCCCGTGTCCCGACCCTGCTGGCGCCAGGTGTGCCGCCTCCGGAGCCTCCCCGCTCTCAGGCCCGCAGCTGGAAGAAGTGATTCTGCAGTCGCGGCCACGAAAGATTCACGCGGGCGAGCGCACGCGGCAGCGCCCAGAAGCTGAGCGGACTGGTGCCCCTCAGCGCGAGCCATGTGGCGGAGCCCAGCGCCGTTGACCTCTTGGGAAGGAACGGCAGCCACTTGCGGCGCAGGGTGACCAGCTCCTCCGCCGTGACCAGGCTGTTGTATCCGTAGTTGCGCCGTACGTCGCTGACGGCCAGCCCGGCAGCTTCGAACAGTCCCATGTACAGGCCAACGGTTCGGTAGACCGCCTGATACTCGCCTTGCGCCACCTCCACGGCCTTGGGGGCTGTCGATTCTCGGAGGATGACCGCGCCCTTCTTGGTCAGACGCTTCCCCAGCTCGCTCACCAGCCCCACCACGTCCGCGTCGTTCAGATACATGCACAGCCCGCCGAGAAAGATGACGTCGAAGGGTCCCGCCGGCAGGTCCGTCCGAACATCGGCGTGAAGCACGGTCGCATTGGGGAGGTGGGCCACCCGCTGCTGTGCCGCCTCCACCATCAACCCACTGCGCTCCACGCCGACGACCGAGTCGTAGCGCTTCGCGAACATCTCCACCCACGTTCCCGCGCCGCAGCCGACGTCCAGCACCTTCCCCGATGCCGGAGCCGCGTCCAGCCAGTCCCGGATGGTGCGCAGCTCCGTGTTAATCCTGTAGGCGGCGGCACTTGGGGGCAGGTTGTGCTCATGGGTCATCATGCTCATCGCCGCCGCGTTGCCGTGGACATCGTCCCAGTAACGCCGAACGGTGTCGTCGTCGATCCGGGGTAGGTCGGTGGAATCGTGGCGCGCGGGCATACCCCTACCGTCGCTCGTGGCGCTGGGCGCCGCTGGGGGTCGCCACCGTGGCGCTCGCCCCCACCGCGTCCCCGGCCCGAACGGTCGGTTGGAAGATCCGCCGCGCCTCGACCAGATCCTCCACCGTGTCGATCTCCGCCCACCGGCGCGTGCCTGGGAGGTGGACTCCCAGACGTAGCCGGCCCTGGTCGATGAGCTCCGCCAGAGCCGCTTCGTAGAACTGGTTGACTTGGCCGTTTGCCACGAAACGGTCCAACTCGGGAAGGAAATGGCGGGCCAAGGTGGCCTGCGAGAGTCGGTAGATGTTCACGGTCTTGAGGGCCGCGCTGTAGTCGAAGCCGGCGGGCTGCGCCGACTTCAGGACCATCGCGTTTGCGACCCCGCCCGCGGCGATCACCACCGTGCCCTCCATCGACGGCCGATAGACGTCCACGACGGCCGCGTCCGCATAGGGGCTTCGGCTCAGGTCCAGAAGCAGCCCCTCGTCGAAGACCAGGTCCCCCTCCAGGAGGAGAATATCGTCGTCCATTTCTTTGCGCGCCAGCCAGAGGGAGTAGAGGTTGTTGGTCTCATGATAGCGGGGATTCTCCACGTAGCTGACGCGGACGCCTCCCCACCGCTGGCCTATTAGGGCCCGGATCTCGGCCGACAGATATCCGACGACCAGGATGCAGTCTCGGACACCGGCGCGGTCCAGCGCCTCTATCTGACGCTGGAGAATGGGAGTCCCGTTCAACGGCACGAGGCACTTGGGGAGCGAGTCGGTGTAGGGACGCAACCGGGTTCCTCGGCCAGCCGCGAGAATTACGGCCTTCATGCGCGGCCCCCTGTTCCGCCGACAGTGTTCGGGGCGGCGACCGATGCGCCGATCGCTTCCAGCGCGCCGAGCAGCACGGCGTTCTCCTCGACGGTGCGCGACGCCAGTCGGAAGAACCGGTCGTCGAGCCCGCCCTTGCCGCTCCGGTCGTTGACGAGAATCCGGTGCTCCTCGAACAAGCGGGCGGTCAGTTCCGTGGCCGTGGGGCCATGTAGGACGCGGCACAGGATGAAGTTTCCCTGTGTTGGGTAGGGGCGCAGGTACGGCAGCTTCTCCAGGCCCTCGTACAGGAAACGGGTGGCGTGGCGCACCTCCTGGCACGAATCGAGGAAGTGCTGCTCGTGGGCCGCGAGCTCTTCCAGGAAGTACTGCGCAAGCGAGTTGATGTTCCAGATTGGGAGCTGGGCCCGCACCTGCGACACAATGCCCTTGTTCCCGGACGCCGCGTATCCCAGACGCAGGCCCGGGATGCCGTAGTTCTTGGACAGGCTGCGGAGAATGAGCAGGTTCGAGTAGTCGGAGATCAGGTCCAGCGCCGACTCCTCCGGATAGCCGTCGACGAAATCGATGAACGAATCATCGACCATGATCAGGTCCAATTCGCTGAGCGATCGCAGCAGGTGCTCAAGCGCGACCTTGGGGACCAGGGTGCCGGTTGGGTTGGCGGGACGGACGAGCAGGGCGGCATTGGCGTGGGAGTCCTTCACGAAGCGGATGAAGTCGTCCACGTCCAATTCGAAGTCGCCGCTCATCGGATACTCGCTGACGCTCCTGCCCTCGCCCCTCGCCCGGTTCACGTATTCGTCGAACGTGGGCACCGGGACTGCCAGGCGCTGCACAAAGCAGCGGGTGACGGTGGCGATGAGCTCGCTGGCCCCGTTGGCGACCACCAACTCGTCGGAGGTGAGGCCCAGGGGAGACGCGATCATCGCCGAGATGTGCCGGTTCGTCGATGGATAGGCCTTGACCAGCACCTTGAGGCGGTCGCCCAGGCCATCCATGAAGGCATCGGGGGGGAAGTATGGGTTGGTCATGTAGCAGTGGTCCGTGAAGTCAAAACTCCAGAAGCCACCGTAAAGCGATGAGACAGCGCGGACATCTCGTCCGTCCATAATCTCCCTTCGGTCGCCCAGGAGAGTGGTGTGGGAACACCCGGGCGCACTGGTCAGACTGAATCCGACCTGCATGGCGAACCCGCGGAGTAGGGGGAAGCGGGGAGGCGACTAGCCTCAAGGTCGGGTGGAAGCCCCCGGAGTCAGAGGAAGCGGGGGCAGAGGCCCATCCTCAGGCGGACTCGGGTGAAGAAGAGAAGGTCGCGACAGCGTCCCGCCGGCCGCCGGTGCCGGCCGTTGATCGGTGTCTGGTCAATGTTAGGGTGAAACCGTGACGGTGCTTGCATCTCGTGACCTCCCCTCGGGCCGAGATACTCGGGCCGAGGTGCTCGGAGAGTAGGGAGATCGGGGGGACTTGTCAAACAGCGCCAGAGATCGCCTGTCGACGCCCTCCGTGGCAACGCCCACATGCGTTGCGGAGCGCCTCGCATGGGTGGCGCGTCGTGACCAGGGAATCTCACGTCGGTTCGCGACGATAAATCGTAACGCGATCAGCCGGACGCGCCGTAGCTGGGGCGGACCGGGTCGCCGCGCTGTCCGATGCCTGGTCGGTGGGCCGTCACGAGCGCAAGAAGCCCTGGAGCGTGGGTCCCGTCGCCGAGATCCACGCCCCAGGGCCAACCAAGGCAGTCTATGGGCGTCCCGATGGGACGCGGGGGTCTGGTGCGCCTACTGCGTGGGCGCCGCCACCTCCCTGGTCCGGCTGAGGCCGACCCGCCGCGCGATAATCACCTTGTCGATCTCGTAGGAGCCGGCTCCGTGGGTGGCCATGGAGGCGCCCCGCTGGCCGAGCTCCACACGGCCGTCCAGGACCGTCCAGTCCTTGTCGGTCGTGATGGCGTAGGGTCCGAGCAACTCCAGGTTGTCCTCCGCGGTGCGGATGCGGGTCTCCCGCCCGTACCAGGTGACCTGGGAGCCCTGGAAGGTCTGTGTCTGCTTGGAGTTGAACATCCAGAAGTTCCGGCGGCCCATGAGCCGGTTGACGTTGTGCCGAATATGGGCGTCCACTAGGTGCGTGTTCGCCTCGTCGCCCTTGGCCAGCGAGCGGCCCTTCTGGCCCTCGCGCCAGGTCCGAATCAAGTCGGGGACCACGCGTGGGTCGCCGCCGCGCCCCTCCAGGCTTCCCTCGGCGCCGTGCTCCAGCTCCAAGCTGCTCTGCGTGACCCGCCAGCCGCCAGTCTCGGGGCCAATCAGGTACTCGCGGGAAACCCGGACGTTGTCCAGGAAGATGAAGTGCTGGCCACCCTTGACAATCAGGTCCTGGTACTGCCAGCTGATTCCCGGCAGGTTGGCCGGGATGTAGAACTGGCCAAGGTTCGCGTGCCGGGGGGCTTCGGGGTCGGTCACCACCAGGATGTTGAGCCAGTCCGGCTCAAAGATTCCGCTGATGTAGTTCTTGGTGCCGGTGAAGATGAAGTCGTCGCCGTCCTTGACCGCGCGGGTCTTGATGGAGGCGAGGTCGACGCCGGACTCGGGCTCAGTCCAAAGCTGCCATGAGACGCTCTGGCCGCTGAGCATGGGCCTGAGGAAGCGCTGCTTCTGCTCTTCCGTGCCATAGATGAAGAGGGGCGCAATCGCCACCGCCCCGGCGCCGGGGCCGGCCGCGGGGAGCTTGTACTTGGACAGCTCTTCATGGATGATGATGTCGTGATCCACGGTGAGCCCGCCGCCGCCGTACTCGGTGGGCATCGTGGAGTAGAGCCAACCCTGTGCGCCGAGCTTCTTGTAGAAGTCGCGGCCCCAGTCGAACTGCTCACGGGTGGTGTCCATCGACTCCAGGGGAACCTTCCCCAGGGACGCCGGCATCTTGGCGTTGTCCTCGAGCCACGCGTGGACTACCTTCCGGAACTCTTCCTGCTCCGGCGTGTACCGCATCTCAAAATCCATCGAGCCCTCCTCCTAAATTTCCCTCTGGCCACGCGACGCAGCACCCGGAATCGGGAGCCACCCCGGCCAATTCTAGCTGCCCCCTCGCGCGCTGTCAATAAGGCGCGTCCTGAGGGGCGCCCTGTTCGCTCGGCGACGATATTCGTCGTCTCTCCGGCTTGCCGCCTTCCGCTGCGTCAGCTTGACACGCACTCTGGAGCACCCCTACCATACGTATAGGTAGGCGCCGAAGCCGAGGTAGCTCAGTGGTAGAGCAGTGGACTGAAAATCCACGTGTCGGCAGTTCGACTCTGCCCCTCGGCACTGCCAATCCAAGCTGAAGCGGCCTCCATGCAAGTCCCATCCGCCCACGCTACCGCTCGTTTGGCAACATCTTGGCAACATTGCTGGCGACTAACCCCTCCTCAAAGGCCAACGCGGCCTGCTCCTGAAGTCCGGGCAGCACATGGCTGTAGACATTTCGGGTAATATGCGTGCATGAAACTCAAGGCCATACGACTACTTCTATTGACCACAGCACTAATGCTGTTGGTGGGTTGTGGCGATACTCAGTCAGTGCCTCCCACGGCTACGACAGTGCCTCCCACTACATCGATACCGCCTCCGAATCTCCGCCCTTTCCAGAACCAAGGAGTGGGTATCCAGTTCTGGAACCGTGCTTGGGTGCCTTCGATTGATGATCCGATGCGGGCGGAATTCATTGAGTCATTAGACCTACTGACCAAGATGAACGTCAACTACGTCCACATCCATTTCGGTGTGCTAATTGATAGTACTTTGCCCAATGGAGTGGTCTTTGATCGCACCACCGATGTGACTCTAACAGATGGCCAATTCTACGATCTGGTGGCACGGCTGAAGGAGCGAGGGTTCACCGTTAACTTCAAACTCGGTTTCTGGCACCCCGACCCTGAGTTTGCAATGATGCGCTACATTCCCAACGACGTGAACCTCTGGTTCACCAACTGGGGAAAGGAACTCGCTTACTGGGCGAACCTCTCCGAACAGGCTGGAGTAGATGCGTTCGACGTCGCCTACGAGATGAGCATGTTGACAACAGATCCAGCATATACGACTCAATGGAACACCCTTATAGACGAAGTGGAAGCTTTATATAACGGCCAGATCACAGCAAACCTCCAAAATCCCGTAGAGGCACAGCAGGCTGTTTTTCCGAATCGGCTTGATACTGTGATGACTAGCGTCTTCTATAAACACGTTGCCAAAGGGAACGACAATCCCACCGTAACCGAACTTGTCGGAAGCTGGACGGATACCTCCACGCTCCCAGAATCGGTCATCGACATGAATAGATGGGGGATCTGGGGGATTGACGACCCAATCATGAATGAGATTGAGGCAATCCACACCCTAAGTGGCAAACCCGTTATGATCGGCGATATCGCATTCATCAGCCTAGATGGTGCAGCCAGCAACAACAACAGCAACCATGGGATCGAAGCGAACCCACCTTCCAACGATGACCAAACAGACCAATATGACGCTTTCTTCCAGGTGGCCAGTCAGTTGGACCCCACCTGGTTCAAGGGGGTTACATTCCTGACGTGGTTTCCATTGGAGACAACCGAATACCTAACTGCATGACAGGCACTGTGAGACCGGGTGTGGGGACGGGGAGGGCAGCGAGCGGTGAGGAATCCGCCACGGCGTTGCGGTGGCTGTTGGGTGAGTAGCGAGGATGCTATTGAGGCGCTCAAGGCTGTTGTGAGGTAGGTGGGGGATATATCCCTATGCCCCCCGTTGTACCTAATCCGCTATGGCCTCTTCAAGCCACTGGCCCCACCTCTGCTTTGGTGTCTCATTCATCCTTTAGCTCCCAGAAGGGCAAAGGCAATGGACAGGAGCATTACGTAGGGGATGAAGCCTAACAGGACTACGCCGATCGCCCGCAACGTTGATGTGTAGTCTAGTGCCTGGCGCACGGCTATGACCATTGCCACTAGCATCCAAACAGACACGACCAAGAAGATAATCCCACCTACGACAGGTACGACCCCCAACGCTCTGAAGACACCTGGAGATTGAGCGAAGCCCACAGTACGTGCCAGCTGTCCCCAGTCCGCGCGAGTCTCGTGTGATGGGAGTATCTTCGTACCTATGAGATACAGTATCCAAGCCCAAATCGCCCACCCAGCGATAGCGATTACAATTCCTGCGAATAGTCCACTGAGTCCAGTGGTACCCAAGGATGCTATTCCAGTCGCCAAGGCGACAAGGACAACC
>CAYTEC010000006.1:0-16473 GCA_964436745.1 uncultured Dehalococcoidia bacterium
AACGGCCCAATCCCCGTTCGGCCTAAGTCCTTCCGTGGAAGGATCGAAGGCCGCGTTAGGTTACGTGGTTCGACAAGCTCACCACGAACGGACCAGATCTCACCACGAGCGAACGTCCCACCGTTCGGCCTGAGCCCTTCTGTGGAAGAATCGAAGGCCGCGCTGGGTTGCGTGGTTCGACAAGCTCACCACGAACGGACCAGACCTCGCCACGAGCGAACTTCCCACGGTTCGGCCTGAGTCCTTCTGTGGAAGGATCGAAGGCCGAGTTAGGTTACGTGGTTCGACAAGCTCATCACGAACGGATGGGGCCCGCCACGAACGGAGCGCGGCGAGCCGCGCCGGGGGCACGCTCCCGCCTCACCCCACCGGCGCGGGAGCGAAGTCCAGCGACCCCGCCACCGTGGTCCCCAGGGGACCTCGCTCGCCCTCCAGCGATAGCGGCTTGGAGGGGTTCACCAGCCCCGGCAGCTCGCCCAGAGAAACGATGCGCGCCGAGATCGTCTTGGGCGTCAGATCGATGATCCCCACGACCCCCAGGCGGTGGGAATAGTTGCGCGGTAGGTTGGGGCTCCCGGGGTTCAGGTGGACCACGCCGCCTCGGAGGGCCAGCCGCTCCCAGTGCGTGTGGCCCGAGACGACCAGGTCCAAGTCCTCGTTGAAGTGATTCCGTATCAGGTCCTTGATGGGGCGGTCCTCCGGCTCCAGATCGTGGATCAAGCCGACCCGCCACCCCTCAAGCTCCAGAACCTGCGTCGGCTTGACGCGCGGGTCGTCCCGCAGCACGCCGTGGTCGTTGTTGCCGAGAGCCGCCACTACCGGCGCGACAGTCTCCAGCGAGTCGAGCACCCCCGGCGCCTGGATATCGCCGGCGTGAAGGATCAGGTCGACGCCTCGGAGGCCCTCAAGCACCGCGTCCCACGCCCCAAAGGTCCGGTTCGGCAGATGGGTGTCAGAAAGGAGTCCCAGCCGCATTTGCACTTCTCCAGTTTGGTATGCGTCTCACGATAGGGTCGGCCCCGATGAACGTCAAGCGACAGACGCGAGCCTTGTCCAGCTCATGGTGAGTCCTTCAGGTGAAGGATCGAAACAAGAGCCGCGCGGCCCTCGATCCTCTCCTACCGGAAGCGTGAATGGGGTGCTGGGCTGCCCTGGCCCTTGCCGGTCTGTCCCACCCACGCGCCGGGGCCATCCTTCCTGGGAGCCCCCCATCCTCCACCAGTTGGACTGGTGATGGACCTTCCCTGCACCCCCAGAGTGGGTGCAGGGCGAGCCCTGCCGGGCTACGTGGGACGGACCGCTCGCACTACCAGGCAATCCCATTGGAACCTTACAGCGCCCTCCGCGTCCTGATGCACTCGGAAAGCATCCTTCACTCCCGGCGTGGCGTGAAGGATGTCCCGACGCAGCCGCTCGACCTCGTCGGGCGGGGTCCCAGACCGGCGCACCCAGTCGTCGAACTCCAAGGGCACGGCCGCCAGCGCCCACTCCTGGGTGACAAAGCCCGCGCCTTCGAGCAGGGCAAGCCACTCGGATGGCGATAGGTCGTGGACGTGGCTCGGGTCGCGGCGGAGCTCAAAGTCGTCCATCCACCGCGCCGCCGCCTCGTCCTCCGGCGCCGTGGTGTCAGCCAGCACCAGCGTACCGCCAGGGGCCAGCACGCGGCGCCACTCCGCCACCGCCTGAGGCAGGTCGTGGAAGTGGTGGGCGGCCACGCGACACGTCACCAGGTCCAGCGACCCGTCGGCGAACGGGAGCGACTCCGCCAGCGCCAGCGCGAAGCCGACGTTGGGCAAGCCCCGCTCGGACGAGATGGCGCGCGCCTCCCCCAGCATCGCCGGGGTGATGTCCGCGGCCACTACGCGCTCGGCGACCGGGGCCACGGCGAAGGCGGTGAACCCCGTTCCCGTGCCCACGTCGACGGCCCACCGATACGGGCCGGGGGCCGCATACTCGGCCACGAGCTGCAGGCTCTCGCCCTCGCGGTGGGTCAGGCTGCGTGCGTAGAGGGCAGCCCGCGCGCCGAACTGTTCCCGCGACGACCTGCTCGGTCGCCCCGGCTCAGTCATTCTTGGCACGCAGAGGAAAGCGAATCATCGGAAAAGGTCCGTGGAAGAGTCCCGGATCAAGTCGGCGATGGATGCAGGACCGGCCTCGTACGAGAGCCCGCGCACGAACGCCACGGGCACCGCGGCGGTCTTGTCCATGACCAGCTCGGTGGCCCCCGCCAGCTCGTCCGCTATAGCGGAGATCGACACGCGCATCTCCCTGCCGTACAGGTCCGGCATCCCGCGATAGTCCTTCAGCGGATTGATACCCGCTAGGCCGATGGCCACGTTCGTCGCGCCCTCCCTCCACGGCCGCCCGAAGGTGTCCGCGACGATGACCGCGACGGTCCGCCCCGAGCGCTCCTCGATCCCGTGAATGATCGCCCGCGCGGACGCGTCCGAGTCCCGCGGCAAGGGGCTCACCGTGTCGTCGCCCGACACGTTCGAGGCGTCCACGCCCGCGTTGGCGCAGATGAACCCGTGGTGGGTTTCCGTGATGAGCACCCCGTGGTCCATGCGCACGATGCGGCGGCTCTCCTGGAGGACGACCTCCACGTGCCTTGCGTCCTTGTCCCACCGGTCGGCGATGGTCTGCGCCAGGGCCGACGGAGTGATCTGGTCCAGCGAGATCAGTATCCCTTCGGCCTTGGAGACGACCTTCTGCGCGACGACCAGGACATCACCGTCCTCTATGGGCGTCCCTTGCCGATCGGCGGCTTCCAGGATGAGCGCCGATAGGTCGTCCCCGGCACGAACCTCGGGCATCCCGGTGATCCCGACGATGCGAAGCTCTGGATATCCAGCCACCGCCCTCTCCTGTCAGTCCCGTCCGACGCCAGGGGCGGGCGTCGCGAAGGCGTCGCGGCCTAGGCGGGCTCCTCCAGGATCACGCGGGCGTCCACCGCGCTGAGCCCCTGGGGGTACGCAAAGATCGGGTTCAGGTCGAGCTCCTTGATCTCGTCATGCTCGTCCAGGAATGCCGAGAGCTTCAGGAGCGTGTCCTCGAGCGCCGCAACGTCGGAGGGTGGGGTGCCGCGGTAGCCCTCCAGGAGGGGGAACCCCTTGATCTCGCGCACCATCTGCCGGGCATCGCGTGGGCTCAGGGGCACCAAGCGGAAGGCGACGTCGCGAAGCACCTCCACCAGCACACCGCCCAGGCCGAACATGAGGAACGGGCCGAACTGAGGGTCCTTCGATGCGCCGATGATGACCTCGACGCCGGCGGCCGCCATCGGTTGCACGGAGACGCCGTGCACGCGAGCATCGGGGTTCGAGGACCGAGCAGCCGCGATGATCTCGTCGTACGCACGCCCCACCGCCTCGGCGTCCGCGAGCCCTATCTTCACGCCGCCGATGTCGCTCTTGTGGAGGATGTCAGGCGACGCCACTTTTAGGACCGTCGGGTAGCCCAACTCTCCGGCGACCGCTACAGCGTCCTCCCGGCTCGCAGCCAGGCGGGTGGGCACCACGGGGATACCAGCGCTGCCGATGAGCTCCTTCGATTCCACCTCCGTCAGGACCGTTCGCCCGTCGCTCCTGGCGGCCGTGATAACGTCTGCGGGGGACATCGCCACTCCTTGCTGCCGCGCCTTCTCTCGCGCCGCGGCCGGGGTCCGCTGCCCTATCTGGACCGAGAGCGAAGCATATCCCCCATGCCCCAGGGTGTCAACACGCGGCGGTCCTCGCGACGGACCCCGCGCCGTCGCGGCGAGTCGCCCGCCGATTGCGCCACGGGCATTCGCCCCCACGCGACGCGCCGAATCGTGGACCGAGCCGCTGCCAGCCGCCTCCGCTTTACGCCCGTGGGGGGCTACGCTATGCTACTCCTTCCACACCATCGCCCTGACTCGTCGGGGCAAGGAGGTGCGCCACGCAATACCGGCTCCCCAGAGGCACCCAGGACGTCCTGCCAGCCGAGCAATCGATCTGGCGCCACGTGTCCCGCATGGCGGAGGCACTGGCACATCGCTTCGACTACCGTCGGCTGGACACCCCCGTCTTCGAACAGGCCGCCCTCTTCGTGCGGGGCGTAGGGGAAGGTACGGATATCGTCGAGAAGGAGATGTACACCTTCCGCGACCGGGGCGACGAGCTCCTGACACTACGGCCCGAGGGCACGGCGCCCGTCTGTCGCGCCTACCTGGAACACGGGATGCACAGCCTGCCGCAGCCGGTCCGGCTCTTCTATTTCTGCCCCGTCTTCCGCTACGAGCGGCCCCAGAAGGGCCGGTTCCGCCAGCACAACCAGTTCGGCATCGAGGCCATCGGCGACGAAGACGCGGCGGTGGACGCGGAGGTCATCGAGCTAGGGTGGCGTTTCACCCAGGACCTGGGGCTCCGCGACCTCACCCTCCTGGTCAACAGCATCGGGTGCGCGGAGTGCCGCCCCGGCCACCTGAGCGCCCTCAAGGACGCCTACCGGCCGCACCTGAGCACCGTCTGCCCCGATTGCCAGATGCGGTTCGAGCGCAACCCACTGCGCATGCTCGACTGCAAGCGCCGCGACTTCGCGTGCCAGGGGCTGATCGCCCGCGCGCCCCGCCCGACCGACTACCTGTGCGGCCCCTGCGCCGACCACTGGGCCAAGCTGCTCCGGTACCTGGACGCGCTGGAGATCCCCTACAGCGTGAGCCACACCCTGGTGCGTGGGCTCGACTACTACACCCGGACCGTGTTCGAGATCCAGCCGCCGGAGGAAGGTGCGCAGACCACCCTCGTGGCCGGGGGCCGCTACGACGGGCTCATCGAGCAGCTCGGCGGACGGCCCACCCCCGGCGTCGGCTTCGGCTCGGGGATCGAGCGGCTGGTGGAGGAGGTCCGGCACCAGCAGGCGCCGCTGCCACCAGAGGTCCCGGGCGTCGACGCCGTGGTGGTGCACCTGGGGGCCGCGGCGACCGTCGAGGCGCTGCGTCTGGCCTCCGCCCTGCGCGCCGAGGGGCTGCGCGCGGTGGTGGCCCCCGCCGGGCGGAGCATGCGAGGGCAGATGCGCCACGCCACGGCGATGGAGGCGCGGTACGCGCTGATCATCGGCGACTCGGAACTGGCGAGCGGCACGGTCCAGGTCAAGCACATGGGCTCCGGGGAGCAGCGCGAGGTGGCGGTCGCGGACGCGGCAGCGGCGGTGCTGGGGGCGTAGCCCAGCACAATCGCAGGGACGGCGAATCGAGGTGCCTGTGGTCTGGGGCGCGATTGGGGCACTCATCGGCGCGGCGTTCGGTGTGGCGGTCGGCGGCGCCACCGACCTTGGGCTCGCTGTCGGTGCCCCAGCTGGCGTGGTGGTCGGGACGATTGCGGCGGTGGTCGCGAGATGGCTCCGACGGGTGAAGGCGTCCACAGGGGCTCCGCTGCACCCCGACCAGCGCTCGATCGACACGATCCGGGGGATGGTGTTCGATCTCTATCGGCCAGGCCACTACGCACCACCCCTCGGGGATTTCGTGCCGCGGATGGGAGCGGACGGGCGTGACTTGGCGGAGGAAACCCGCTCTCACCTGAACAAACACACAAGGCTCATACTTCACGGAGACGGGGGAGTTGGCAAATCGACCCTCGCATATCAGGCGGCAGCATGGCTCGCCCATGAGAAGCGCATAGGCTTTGTGTGGGTCAGCGCCGCAGGCCGAGAGGGACTCACAGCGGACGACTTCGCCGGCCTGCTCGCGGACGGCCTTGGGTGCGAGGCGGCCATTGAACCCGTGTGCGCCCAACTGCGGGCAGGACCCTACCTGCTGGTGCTGGGCAACGTCGATTCCGCGGATCCCGGGTTACCACGGGCGCTCGCAGCGGTCTTTCCAGGAAACTGTTGGCTGCTTCTCACCACGCGGGTCGTAGACGAGAGGCTACGCGACCTCGCAACAAGCATGCCTCTGGGTACGATGCTCTCAGATGAAGCCGCGCGGTACGCCCGCGAGGAGGCGGCACGCCAGTCTGCACCCATGGCGCAGGACAGTATCGTGCGCATCGTGGGCATTGCCCAGAATAACCCTGAGGTGATCCGGTGGCTGGTGGGTCAGGCAGCGGCCGGACGGCTCGACCTTGCCACGCAGGACGTGTAGGCCGGGCGGGGCGAGGCGGCGGACCAGGTCTTTGGGCGTACGTGGGACAATCTGACCCTGCTAGATCGCACGACCCTCTGCGCGCTGGCCCTCGTGCCTTCTGGGACGCGGGAGTCCGTGGCCGGAGCCACGGCTGACCCGTCGGCCGACCAGGCCCTTGGACATCTGCGCCAGTGGGCGGTCGCCACCCAAGATGGCGCGGGCGACTGGGCGGTCACGGGCCTCACGCGGAGCATGGCCCAAGCGCGTGTCTTCGACGTACTGGACGGGTGGCTGGAGAATCACGCCGACACACCAGAGCAGGTCGCCCCACCGCTCCTCGCGTTCTGGGGCCATCAGTCTCTCCAGGAGTTCCTCGAAATCCGGGGCCCTTGGCCCCAGCGAGTTCTCTACGGCGAGAGGGTGCTGGACATCGCCCACAGTGGAGGCGGCGCCTCCACTGTGGCGGTGATGGCGGGCCACCTGGCAACCGCATACCGGAACACGGGGAACGTGGAGGGGGCCCGGAAGGGATACGAAGAAGCACTCGCCGCATTCCGTGAGCTCGAAGACGGCGTGAACGTAGCGGTGGCCCTCCACCAGCTCGGGATGATGGCACAAGACCGGGGGGACGTCCCCGAGGCCGAGCGCCTGTACACCGAGAGCCTGGAGATCGAGCGCCAGATGGGGAACCAGCAAGGCATCGCCATCAGTCTCCACCAGCTCGGGATGATGGCGCAGGACCGTAGAGACCTCCCCGAGGCCGGACGCCTCTACGCCGAGAGCCTGGACATCAAGCGCCGGCTGGGTGACCAGCATGGCATCGCCGTCAGTCTGCACCAACTTGGGATGATGGCCCAGGGCAAGGGGGACCTCCCCGAGGCCGAGCGCCTGTACACCGAGAGCCTCGACATCGAACGCCGATTGGGGGACCAGCGGAGTATCGCCGTTACCCTCCACCAGTTCGGGACGCTGGCCCGGGACCGGAGGGACCTCCTAGAGGCCGAGCGCCTCTTCAGCGAGAGCCTAGCCATCGAACTCCGATTGGGGACGCAGGAAGGCATCGCCATCAGTCGGTACACACTTGGTCTGCTCCGAGAGCAGCAAGGCAGGCTCCGGGAGGCCGATGCCAGCCTCCAGGAGGCGCTGGATATCTTCCGGCAGCTCGGCTCACCTTCCGCAGAGCAGGCGGAGCGGGACCTGGCCCGCGTGCGGGAGCGTTTGGCGGCAGGTAAGTGACGGGGGCGAAGCCCCCTTGCCACCCCCTCCGCCGCTGTGATACGGTAGCGAGTGGAGAAAGGAGGTGAGAGCCTATGGGTAAACGTGGTGCCTGTACCATAGGAGCTCCCTCCTGGTGTGTGGCCCGGTAACTCCGGACCGTCACAGCGGGAGGCACGAGCTTACAGAAGAGCGGGGGCCCTCAGGGGCCCCCGCTCTTGTTTTGCCTCGTAATCGCCGTCCTCTATCGCCTCGCCTGCCCGCCCGAGTGCGCGATGTGGTGGGCCTCCTCGCACCCCTCCGGCGAGTCCTCCAGCTGGATCGTCACGTGGGTGATGCCGAACTCCCCGGTGGCGATCTCGCGCAGAGCCGCCAGCAGCCGCTCTCGCTCTTCGCGGGTGGCGCAGCTTGCGGTCACGTGGGTGCTCATCACTTCGTAGCCCGACGAGATGGACCAGACGTGGATGTCATGCACCCCGGTCACCTGCGGGACCTGCTCCAGCCGCTCGCATAGCCGCTGGAGGTCCAGGCGCGACGGCGTTCCCTCCATCAGCACTCGCAGCACCTTCCAGAGCAGCCGCGCGGAGCTGAACACGATGAGGACGCCGATCAGCGCGCCGATGACCGGGTCCGCCAGATTCCAGCCGAAGGCGAGCACCAGCACGCCCGCGGCCACCACGCCCACGGACCCCGCCAGATCGCCCAGGATGTGGAGGAAGGCCCCCTCCACGTTCAGGCTCTCGCTCGCCGCGCTGCGCAGTGCCGCGGCGGCCCCCAGGTTGGCCGCGAGGCCCACGGCCCCCACGACCAGCATGAGGGGCGCTTCGACTTCCGAGGGCGACATGAACCGGCGGCTTGCCTCAAAGAACACCCACGCCGCGACGGCCCACAGCCCTACGGCGTTCACGAGCGCGGCGAGCACCTCGGTGCGTTGGAAGCCGAAGGTGGTGCGGGCGGAGGCGGGGCGCTCGGCCACCCACATCGCGAAGAGGGCCAGGCCGATGGCCGCCGCGTCCGCGACCATGTGGCCGGCGTCGGCCAGCAGCGCCAGGCTGTTGGCCGCCAACCCGCCGATGACCTCCGCCACGGCGAATCCAGCCACCAGGCCCAGGGCGATCCAGAGCCGCTTGCGGGTGGCGCGGCGCGCGTCGGCATAGCCCACCGACTCGTGGCGAGCGCCGGGCTCGGTCAACCCCGACCCGTCCCCACCGCTGCCGCCTGCCACTCCATCACCTCCGGCCGGGCCTCAGACCCGCGCGCGGGGCGCGCTCCTCGGACGCTCGCGGGCAGGACGCCCTAGGGGGGCGCTGAGCCCAGGATCGCCTCGATGGCCACGCGGACCAGCGGTCCACCGTCCATGGCCCCCATCAGGGCCGCGACCTCGAGGCCACCCTGGGTGAGGCCCGCCGCCACGCGACCCCACACTTCGGCCATCGTCTCCGGCGTCATATCCGACCCTCGCCCTTCCTGCCGCCAGGCACGAGCGATGGCCTCCCAGGCCACGGCCAACTCCTCGGGCGCCAGCGCCAGGTCGAGCTCCAACGCCTCCAGAACCGACCCCAGAGCCCCCCATGACAGCCGGAGCGCATCCGGCGCCAATCCCAGATCGGCGGCCGCGGACTCGCGGGCGTCAGTCAGCGCTCTCGATTCCGTTCTCACGCTCCCGCCGCCTCCGCACCCCCAGATACTTCAGGCTAGCAGCTACGGTCAGCTTGCGTCAATGGGCGCTCGCGCCCTGCGCCGCACCGGTGGGGCGCGGCCCTTCGACACCCCAAGACGCGCATGGTACAGTTGTCACGCCATACGGATGGGCGGTCCGGGGCAGGCCCGGACCTTCGAATGCCAAGAGGGGATGGAACAAGGAGGAAGCGACATGGCGGACCCGATCGTGAGGACCCCGTTGCCAAACTGGCAGCACCAGGAGCTGCTCTACGAGACCATCGACGACGGCCGTATCGCGATCATTACGATGAACAGGCCGGAGCGCATGAACTCCTCGGACCCCGGGATGGCGCACCGGTGGGTGGACGCGTGGACCACGTTCGCCGCGGACGACGACCAGTGGGTCGCGATCGTGACGGGAGCGGGGGACCGCGCGTTCTCCGCGGGCCAGGACCTCAAGATCCGGGCGGACCTGGAGATCCAGGGAGGGGACGCACCCTACCAGCGCCGCGCCCGCCCCGTCACGCCCATCGGCGAGCGGCTCGGCTGCTGGAAGCCCACTATCGCCGCCCTCAACGGCTTCGCCATCGCCGGCGGCTGGTCGGTTGCCCAGAACTGCACGTTCCGCATCGCCGCGGAGCACGCCGAGATGAACATCGCTGAGGCGCGGTGGAACCAGGGCGCGGGCTTCGTCGCCTGGCTGCCCCGGCTCATGAACATGGGCCACGCCCTGGAGATTTGCATCATGGGCGACCGCAGGGTCTCCGCCCAGCGCGCCTACGAGATGGGGTTCGTCAACAAGGTCGTCGCGAAAGAGGACCTGATGGACGAGTCCGTGGACTGGGCGCGACGCATCTGCAACCTGGCCCCGCGCTCGGTGCGCAACTTCAACCAGCTCATCAACCAGTGCTTCACGATGACGATCCCGGAGGCCCAGGCCTTCGCCTCAGCCCTGGAGTACAACCTGCGGGGCATGGAGGACTCTCTGGAAGGCCCGAAGGCGTTCGCGGAGAAGCGCACGCCAGTGTTCAAGGGCCGGTAGCCGCCAACCAACCGCACAAGAAGGGGGCCGCCTGACGGCCCCCTTCTTGTCTGCCGCCCACGCGCCCTTCGATATGCCGGCGGGCGTACGCGATTCGACTGGCGCACCACCGGCTGCGTACGCCCCTCGTCGAGCGCCGAGCTACGATGATCCAGGCCCGCGACCGCGAGGCGTCACCCGAGGGTCCAGAAGGTCCCGCAGCACGTCGCCCACCACCACAAAGCTCAATGCCGTGGCGCTCAGCGCGAGTCCGGGGAAGATGACGAGCCACGGCGCGACCTCGAGGAACTGACGCCCCTCTTGCAGCATCCCGCCCCACGATGGGCTGGGCGGCGGGACCCCCAGCCCAAGGAAGCTCAGGGCCGACTCCGCCACCAGAGCCGTGCTGACAAACCCCGTCGCGTAGGCAATGACCGGCCCCAGACTGTGGGGCAGGATGTGCTTGAAGAGGATGCGCGGCATCCCAGCCCCAATGGATCTGGCGGCCATCACGTGCGGCCTCCCCCGGACCGAGAGGGCGCTGGTCCTAGTCAGTCGAGCCACCTGAGGGGCGAGGGCGACCGATATAGCGAGCACCACGGTGGGCGTCGACGACCCCAGGGCGGCGACAACCACCACCGCTAGGACCAGCAGCGGGAAGCCCAGGAAGGCGTCGACCACCCGCTGCGTGGCCAGGTCTATCCAGCCCCCCAGATACGCCGACGCACCGCCGACCACAACCCCAAGCCCAGCGCCCACGACCACGCTCGCCACGCCCACGGAGAGCGCGGCGCGGAAGCCGTGGATCACGCGGCTGAGCACGTCGCGCCCAAAGTTGTCGGTCCCGAGCGGGAACTCCCCTCCCGGTGGCGTCAGCCGGTTCGGGATATCCTGCGCGATGGGGTCCTGCGGCGCGACCAGGTGGGCGAACGCCGCCAGCAGCACGGCAGCAACGAGGAACACACCCGCGAAGGCGGCCCAGGGCGTCATGAGCCCTCGCGGCAGGAGCCGGCCGGCGACTTCGCCACGAATCCTTGCTCTCACCCTTTCACCCACGTTGCCGGCCACGCGATGCTCACTGCTCGGACCGAGTCACGGAGGCGATCCTGGGGTCGGCCTGGGCGGCGGTCAGGTCAAGCGCCAGGTTCACCAGGAGCGTGCCGACGACCAACAAGGTCACAAGGCTTTGGACCACCGGGAAGTCCCGCGCCAGCACGGCATTCACCAGGCCGCGGCCGATGCCGGGCAAGCCGAAGATCGATTCCAGGATGAGGGTCGTGCTGAGGAGAGCGCCGAGCTGCAGCCCCAGGGTCGCGATGATGGGCGGCCACGCGTTCCGAAGGACGTGCCGGAGGAGGATGACGTGCTCCGGGAGCCCCTTGGCACGCGCCACGAAAGTGTACTCCTCGTGCAGCGCCTCCAGCATGCTTGCCCGGGTGACCCGGACCACGTGGGCGCCGTACTCCCACGCCAGTAGGGCCACCGGCCAGACGACGATCTGGAGGTGACCCCACGGATCGTCCAGTGGGCCGGCGTAGACAATGGGCGGAGACCAGCCTAGCGCCCACAGCAAGCCCAGGAGCACCAAGACGGCGATCACGAAGCTGGGGATCGACTGTCCGGGCAGCATGATGACGCGCACCAGATGGTCCAACCAGCGGCCTCGCTGCCAGGTGGCCAGGATCCCCATGGGTATCCAGAGGGCCATCGAGATCGCCATTGCGTAGAACACCACCAGCGCCGTGACGGGGAGTTGGCGAGACACCATCGACCTGATAGGCTGCCCGTCCACGAGGGACCGCCCGCCAAAGTCCCCGTTCACCATGTGCCAGAGCCACATCCCGTACTGGATCGGGAGAGGATCGTTCAGCCCAAGCTCCTCTCGCAGAGCCTCACGGACCTCGACGCTGTGGGTGGCCTCCCCGGAGCCGCTCAGGATGACGATGGCGACGTCACCGGGCAGGATTCGCATTATGCCGAACACAATGATCGAGGCTGTGAGCGCCACTGGAACGACCAGCAGGAGCCGGACGGCGACGTAGCGGGCGGTCATCGGTGAGCGCCCGGCGCTTCGCCCCCGCGCGTCGTCGCAAGCACGGTCATCCGCACGCGCCGCCCCGTCCGCCGGTCGCACACGGCATCATCCGCCATGCCTGTCCAGCCAGACCGTGGCGAAGTCGGTATGCGTGTGCCCGTCTTCCGGGGGGATGACCAGGCCCTTGACGTAGGTGCGATACGGCGTCACGTACATGGCCTCGGCTATCGCGACCACGTACGTTTGGTCAACGAAGAGATACCGTTGCAGCTGCCGCCATATCTCAAGTCGCCTCTCCGGCGTCGTCGCCCCCCGCAGGAGGCCGTACATCTCATCCACCCGAGGGTCCTCGTGCTTGGCGTACGCGTCGGGGCTCCCGCTGAACCGACCGTACACCCCCTCCGTCCCCTCGGGGATCGGGAGGACCGACAGTCGCCCCTGCTGGCTGTCGAAGTCCAGGCTCACCCGCGCCTGGTTCCACGCCCCTTCGTCGACGACCCGCAGCTCCAGATCGATCCCGAGGCCCGCAAGCTGACCCTTCAGGAACTCGCACCCCAGAGAGTGACGGGCGCGGCACAGGTGGTCCATCGCGAAGCCGTCGCCGTACCCGGCCTCCTCCATGAGCCGCCGAGCCTCGGCTCGCTTCTCCGGGAGCGGGGCTGGATCGAAGGTCGGCCACGCCACGAAGCGCTGGTCCTTGAACCGGTTCGGCGGGCCCAAGCTGGGCGACGTCCAGCCGAACCCGCCCAGCACCGGCGCTATCGCCGCGTCCTTGTCGATCCAGAGGGCAATCGCTCGGCGCACTCGGGGGTCCTGCCAGGGTCCCGGTTTCAGGGTGTTGAAGGCGAGGCGGAACATGCCCCCTTCCATCTGAGGGAAGACCACCTCGTCCCCCAAGTCGCGGACGTAGCCGCGCATCCTCTCCTCGGTGAGGTAGTGGCCGAACCCGCGGGCGCCGCCGTCCAGCCGTCCGGTCCGAAATGCCGCATCCATGGCGGCCGGCTCCCTCATTACGATGTAGTCGATCCCATCGAGGTATGGCAAGCGGTCACCGCGGCCGTCCACCTCAAAGTACTGGTCGAAGCGCCGCACCTGTATGCGGCTGCCCCGATCGTAGCTCTCAAAGCGAAACGGCCCGAGGCCGACGAGCCCGACGTCCAGTGGGCTGACGCTGGCACCCCCCTGCTGGAGGCGCGGCTCCATGAGGTGACGTGGGTGGGCGATCTTGAGGCGAGGGTTCGCCAGGACATCCGGGAAGAAGCGGTTGCGCGTCGCGAGCACGATCCGCACCTGATTGTGGGGCAGGACATCCACTCGCTCGATGTCGCCCAGGTCTCCTTTGTAGTAGGCCGGAGCGCGCACGCGTCCTTCGGTCTCGTATCCGAACGCCGCCAGGTCGAGCCAGAACTTCACGTCCTCAGCCGTGAACGCGGTCCCATCATGCCACTGGACGTCGCCGCGAAGCGTGAACGTCCACTCTGTCATGGCGGGGTTCGAGTACCAGCTGGTGGCGAGGTACGGGCAGACCAGGTACATGTTCTCGCGACAGCGCATCACCAGGTTGCCGGGGCCGAACAGCGCGCCCGCCATGTGATGCAGAGCGATGCTGCTGGTGCGCATGGGGTCGAAGCCGGACGGCGGATCGCCCCGGTTGGCCAGCACCAGGACGTCCCCGAATTTCGTCGTCCCGTCGCGCGCCTCCGGGTCTCCAGCCGAGCCCGGGACGGCCGTCGCGGCCGGACCGCCTCCGTCCGATGGTTGGGCATCTACGCCGGGCGACGCCAGGGACGGGGCAGGCGTGGTGACTCCGGCGACGTCCGAGACGGACGCAGCATCTGGTGGCGGCACTTCGCTCTTGGGGGGCTCGCAAGCAGCCGTGAGCGCCACGGCAAACATCCACCACGCCGCGGCACGGAACAGCCATCGGCCGGTCACAGGTCACCTCGAACGGGACACCCCAGCACCGCGGTCCGGGGCCGCCACCCGCGCCTCCTCGGCCTCGCCTCCGATGCGGGCGATGCGTCCGAGCATGGGGATCACGTACGCCAGGATGGCCCCGCCGAAGATGCCGAGAGCGATGGGTGCGCTCAGGAGGGTCGCGAGGCCGCCCGCCACGAATCCGCCCAGGGGCGTAAAACCGAAGGTCATCCCGTAGAGGCCCATGATGCGGCCCCGCATGGCATCGACCGACAGGACCTGGAGGACCGTCGCCATCGTCGGGTCGTAGGCCATGAGCGCCCCCCCGAGCACGGCGACCAAAAGAAGGGACAGCGGATACCACGAGGACATGGCGAAGAGCATCAGGAAGAGCCCGGCGCCGCCCGCCGTGAGCCCCAAGAGGAGCCCCTTCCGCTGGAAGTCGCCCAGGCTCGCGACCCCCACCGTGCCCACCAGCGATCCCAAGCCGCCCGCCGCCGAGAGGAATCCCAGCCCCACGGCTCCCACGTCGAGCACATCCCTGGCTATGACGGGGAGCATCACGAAGTGGGAGAACCCGAACATCTCCATCAGGAGGCTCATGGTCAGCAGCGACCGAAGGGGCCGGGAGCGCCAGCCGTACTTCAGCCCCTCCGCCGCGTTCCGCAGCGCGGGCTCCCCCCCACCGGTGCCCCGATAGGCGCCGCGCATGAGCAGGAGAGCGGCCGGGGCGACGATGTTGACCGCCGCGACGGCCAGGAAGCAGAACCCCACGCCCAGGGTGGCGATCAACAGCCCCGCGACGGCGGACCCCACGACCCGTGCCAGGTTGAAGGCGGTGAGCCTGGCCGCCATCGCGTTGAGGAGCCTTTCCCTGCCCACAGTGTCGTAGATCATGGCGTTGCCCAGGGGCATCACCGCGCCGGCGGTCACGCCCCTGAGGAAGACTATCGATAGGAGTGCCGCGAGGGTGATCCGGTCCGACACAAACAGCAGGCCAAGGGTCAACGCCAGCAGCCCGACGACAGGCTGCATGATGGCAAGCGCCTTGCGGCGGTCCACCCGGTCGGCGATGACACCGCCGAACACACTGGAGCCCACGTGGCCAAGGCCGCGCAGCCCGGCCGCCGCCCCTACCCAGAACGGGGAGTCGGTGAGCTCTAGAACCAGCCAACCCTGGGCGACCATTTCCATGCTCGCGCCCAGGGCTTGAAGTCCAATGTTGGCCCACAGAAACCGGAAATCGCGGACCCTCAGCGCCAGAAAGAGTCGGCCCAGCCCGGCCTGCCTCGGGTTGCGGGTGGGGGCGGTCGGGCCAGGTCGGACCGGCTCAAGGGCATCCCCCTCCCGCTCGCTAGGCTCGCTCACCCACGCCCCTCGAAGAAGCGGCGAGGGTTATCCACCGTGATCTGGTCGAGCACGGCGTCTGTCGCGCCCAGCTCCCTCAGCCGCGGAAGCACGTATCGACTGATGAAGAGGAAGCCGTCCGGGTTGTACTGGTGACGCTGCTCCTGCATCTCCTTGCTGGCGATGTGGATGCTCACCTGCCAATCGTGGCTGATCATGATCCGGTCCCCATACCCCGCGTCAATGAGCCGCCTGAGAGTCTCGGTCCGCTCCTCCCAGTTTGGGTTGCCCGGCCCGCGGCCACCGGGGTAGCGATCGAGTCCAATCCAGGCGCCCCGCTTCATGATGCCCGTGAGGTAGTCGATATCCAGGGAGTCGTTGCTGTGGCCGATGCACACGCGGTCCGGGTCCACTCCCTCGTCCTCGAAGATCGCGAGCTGCTGCTCTCCCACGCGCTCCCGGGCCGCGGAGTGCGTCGAGATCGGCACGCCCGTCCGCTTCTGGGCCCTGGCGGCCGCCCGCAGCACGATCTCACCCTGGGGGGTCACTCCCTCGACGTCGTTCGCGACCTTGATGATCCCCGCCTTGATCCCGGTGCCCTCGATGCCAACCTCGATCTCGCGCGTGAAGAGGTCCGCGATCATGTCGGGCGTGGCCACCCAGAAGACTCGGGGAATATCGCGCCAGCAACCCGTGGCCGCGATGATCTGCATGCCGGAGCGACGCGACACCTCCTCCAGCATGCGGATGTCCCGCCCGATGTCGATCGTGGTGAGGTCGATGATGGTGCGCACTCCCCCCTGGTGCGCCTCCCCAAGCTTGGTGACTCCAGTCTCCACCGTGCCCTCACGGTCCAGAAACTCCGGGTATATCTGCTGGATGCCGGCGGATGCGACCTGCACGTGTTCGTGGCTCAGCGTGAACCCCAGGTTGGCCGTGTCTAGGGGGCCTAGGACCGAATTTATGATGGCCATGCTTCTCCTCCTCCTGTGACCGAAGTGGGGCGTAGCCTACTCCACGCACGTGCCAGCGGGCAAGCATGCGGGCGCGCGGCAAGCCCACGGCGCTCTCGGGCGGGCTCTTCCTAACGGCCCTTGTGCCGTTCGACCGCCTGCCGTACTATGGTGCCCATCGCCTGGTATCGTCGGACGACACCGTTGGTTTCGTCGGTAAGGAGGCCCGGTATGCCGA
>CAYTEC010000006.1:16573-23280 GCA_964436745.1 uncultured Dehalococcoidia bacterium
TGGTATCGTCGGACGACACCGTTGGTTTCGTCGGTAAGGAGGCCCGGTATGCCGACCGCGTCCGTGAACGGCGCCGAGATCTACTACGAGGTCCACGGGGAGGGTGCGCCCCTGATCCTCTCCCACACCGGCATGTCGGATGTCTCCAGCTGGGCCAACAACATCGACACGCTGTCCCAGCACTGCAAGGTCGTCACCTACGACCGACGCGACTGCGGGCGCTCCACCTCGCCGGAGGGCACCAGCTCGGCGGAGACGTGGGTGGCGGACCTGAAGGGGCTGATGGACCACCTGGGGATCGAGAAGGCGGTCATCGGCGGGGTTTCCTACGGCTCTCTGATCACCCTGGAGTTCCTGCTGGCCCACCCCGACATGGCGGAGGGCGGCATCATTGTCAGCGGCACAACCCAGGGGTTCGCGGGTGGCGGGAGCTACAGCGTGGCGTTCCCGGACCGGAGCGCTGACCTGGGGAGCATCGGAGTGCCGGTCCTTGTGGTCCACGGCGCCGACGACCGCTCCTTCCCCCCGGCCATGGCCGAGTTCACCCGCGACCATATCACGAACGCCGAGGCCGCCATTCTCTACGGGGCAGGCCACAGCCTCCACGCTGAGAACGCCGCCACCTTCAACACCATCGTCGTGGGGTGGCTGACCAAGCGGCGGTAGGCGCCGCCCCAACCGACGATCGTCAGGTCAGGGCGCGTCCAACCGCGCCGGGTCCCGGCTCACCCCATCCGTCCCACCCGTGCCCGTTGGCCAAGAATAGGAGCGTCACGTGGTATCCCGTTCGAAGCTCACCAAGGCGTCCCCGGAGGTCGCGGACCTCCGCCACCGGCTCCGCCACTCCGCGGCCCACATCATGGCAGACGCCGTGACGGAGCTCTTCCCCGAAGCGAAGCTCGCCATCGGCCCGTCCACCGACGACGGCTTCTACTACGACTTCGACGTGCCCCGCCCGTTCACCCCGGAGGACCTGGAGCGCATCGAGGCGTTGATGCGAGAGCGCGTAGCGGCCGACCTGCCTTTCGAGCGCCGGGAGCTGCCCAGGACGGAGGCGGTGTCGCTCTTCGCCGACGAGCCCTACAAGCGGGAGATCATCGAGGGGCTGTCGGAGGAGACGGCCATCTCCACCTACCGGCACGGCGGGTTCGAAGATCTGTGCGAGGGGCCGCACGTGGAGTCCACGGGGCGCGCCTCAGCGTTCAAGCTCCTCTCAATCGCGGGGGCGTACTGGCGCGGAGACGAGCGCAATCCGATGCTCCAGCGCATCTACGGCACGGCGTTCGAGAGCGCGGAGGCGCTGGAGGGGTACCTTGAGCTGCTGGAGGAGGCGGCCCGTCGGGACCACCGCCGCCTGGGGCGGGAGCTCGATCTGTTCCTGTTCGACCCCATCGCACCGGCCAGCCCCTTCTTCCTTCCCAAGGGCGCTGTCCTGTACGGGCGCCTCGTGGACTTCGTCAAGGGCCTGTACGAGACGCACGGCTACCAGGAGGTCATCACGCCGCAGATCTTCATCACCGACCTCTGGAAGCGCTCCGGCCACTACGAAAACTACCAGGAGAACATGTACTTCATCCATGAGGAGGGGCGCGAGCTTGGCGTGAAGCCGATGAACTGCCCCGCCCACGCCCTCATGTTCTCCACCAGCCTCCACTCATACCGCGAGCTGCCCGTGCGGTGGGCCGACTTCGGTCGGTTGCACCGGTTCGAGCGGTCGGGAGTCACCCACGGACTCACCAGGGTGCGCACCTTCTCTCAGGACGATGCCCACATCTTCTGCACGCCGGACCAGGTCCCGGAGGAGGCGGCCGACTTCATCAAGATGCTCCAGGAATCGTACGATCTCTTCGGCTTCGACGACCTGCGCAGAGTCCTCTCGCTCCGCCCGGAGAAGCGCGTCGGCACAGACGAGACTTGGGACATGGCGGAAGCCACCCTGAGGGGGGTGCTGGAGGACGGCGGCCTTGCCTATGACACGGTGGAGGGGGAGGGGGCCTTCTACGGCCCGAAGATCGACTTCTTCGTTCCAGACGCCTTGGGGCGGGAATGGCAGCTTGGGACCCTTCAGCTCGACTTCTCGCTGCCGGAGCGGTTCGACCTCACGTACGTCGCGGAGGACGGCTCCCAGCAGCGGCCCGCGGTGCTCCACCGCGCCCTATTCGGCTCTCTGGAGCGGTTCCTGGGCGTGCTCATCGAGCACTACGGTGGGGCGTTTCCCGTGTGGCTCGCTCCGGTGCAGGCCGTCGTGATCCCCATCGCGGACCGCCACGCGGAGTACGCGCGGTCGGTGCAAGCCCGGCTTCGGGAGCGCGGTGTGCGCGTCGACGTGGACACTCGGAGCGAGCGGATGAACGCCAAGATCCGCGACGCCCAGCTCCAGAAGATACCCTACATGCTGGTGGTGGGCGACCGCGAGGCCGAGGCGGACGCCGCAGCCCTCCGACAGCGCGACGGCACGGACCTTGGAGCGCTGCCCGTGTCAGAGATCGCGGACCGGATAGCGGGGGACGCGGCGGCGCACCGGTAGGGCAGGGCGTACCACCCTGCTCATCCTGCGACCGGCTCGGGACGAGCGGGGACGGTCCTGTTCGCGGCGAGCCCATCGAGCCGTGGGCGGAGCCCGCGCGCGGAGGCTCGCCGAATGGGCGCCGACCGCCGGATTCCCTCGGGGAGTGTGAGGGGCGCAGCCCCTCACGTCTCTCTCAGGGCGGTCGGGTGGGACCGACCGGGACGCGGCCAAGTGACGCACTAGAGGAACCGCATGAACGTGATTGACCTCCGCAGCGACACCGTGACCCTCCCCACGCCCGAGATGCGCCGCGCCATGTCCGAGGCCGTGGTCGGCGACGACGTGTGGGAGGAGGACCCCACGGTCCAGCGGCTGGAGCGGATGTCGGCGGACCTCATGGGCAAGGAAGCGGGTCTCTTCACGCCCAGCGGCACCATGAGCAACCTGGTTGCGGTGCTGGCCTGGTGCCGGCGCGGCGACGAAATCATCGTGGGCGACACGGCGCATATGTTCGTGAACGAGGTCGGCGGCGCGTCAGCTCTCGGGGGCGTCTCAGTGCGCACGGTCGCCAACGACGACGCCGGGCGGATGGACCCGGCAGCCATCGCGGACGCGGTCCGCGGCCAGAACATCCACTTCCCCCCGACGACGCTCCTAGCCCTGGAGAACACGCACAACCGGTGCGGCGGCGCGGTCCTGACCGCCGAAGACACGGCGTCGATGGCGCGGGTAGCCCGCGACCGGGGCATCCCCGTCCACCTGGACGGGGCACGCATCTTCAACGCGTCGGTGTACCTGGGGGTGCCGGCCGCCGAGATCACGCGGGACGCCGACTCCGTCGCGTTTTGCCTATCGAAGGGGCTCAGCGCACCCATCGGCTCGCTCCTGTGCGGGACCGAAGAGTTTGTGCGAAGCGCCCGGAAGTGGCGCAAGATGCTTGGCGGTGGGATGCGCCAGGTTGGGATTGTGGCCGCCGCGGGCATCGTCGCCCTCGAAACGATGGTGGAGCGCCTCGCGGAGGATCACGAAACGGCCCTGCGGCTGGCGCGGGGCCTGGCGGGCGTTCCTGGCGTGGTCGCCGACCCGGAGCGCGTGCAGACCAACATCGTGATGCTGGAGTGGACCGGCGGTCCGGCCCCGGACTTCATGCGGCGGATGGAGGAGCGCGGCGTGCGGAGCAGCTACGTGGGCGGCCCCCGCATCCGCATGGTCACCCACCACGGCATCGAGCCCCGCGACATCGACGACGCCCTGTCGGTCATCGATGCGGTGGCGCGGGAGTCGTTGGTGGCGAAGGGGTAGGCAGGCCATCTGATGATGGGCGTGTCCTGATCCTTCCCGTTGAGACGGGCAAGGGTCTGGCCCCGAACGGGCCAAAGCTAGCAACCCCGCGCATTGAGAAGAGCCCCACGCCTCCGTCCCCGACCGCTCGGCCCGTGTTGTGGCCGCCACCCACAGAGCGCTCGCCATTGCCGAAACGACGATTGACACGCCCGTGAGCCAGACGTATGTTGGTGGTCGCCGAGCATGCTGGAACAGCAAGGAAGCGAGGTTGAAGCGATGGCAGAGAACTCAGCAAAGCTTCAGATGGAAATCCGCTACTGCGTCTCCTGAGGATACTTCCCTGTGGGGGCGTGGATCGCCTCCGAATTCTGGGCCGAGTACAGGTCCGACATCGGGATTACCCTCACCCCTGTGGATGACGGCCGGCTCGAAGTGCTGGTGGACGGTGAGATGCTGTTCGACCGAAAGGCTGAGGGCGGCGCCTACCCGGCCTTGGACAAGGTCAGGTTGATGAAGGAGGCCGTGAAGGAGAAGCTGGCGGGCGCCGTGGGGGCGCGTTAGCGGGGCGGTCCCGGTGGGGTCGCCATCAGAAGCGATACCCACACCACCGTCTGGAGACCCACGTAGACCATGATGATCGTGGTGTAGCTGCCCATGGTGTCGAACACCAGGGTCGCGGCCAGCGGCCCGAGGGCGTTGGCGACCATCTGCCATGGCTGGACGAAGCCGCGCAGGGTCCCGAGCGAAGCCGCGCCGTAGTAGTTCGCCAGGATCAGGTTGTGCAAGAGCAGGGTGGCCGAGAAGAACGAGCCGTGCCACACCGCGAACCCCACGCCAACCCAGAAGCTCTTCACCACGACGAGGACTGCGATCCCCACCGTCAGCCCCACGTACACCACGACCATCAGGAGCCGGTTAGACAGCCGTTCGGCCAATAGGCCCGCCGCCATCGCCGCCGGAATGCCGGTGAACGACCAGACCATCAGGACGGTCACGGCCTGGGTCTCGGTCAGGCCGCGGTCCGTCAGCAACGGCACCATGTTGAAGTTGACGCCGGTGTTGACGAAACTGCTCAGGCAGAAGACCCCCAGGAGGATGTAGAAGGTCCGCGTGTGCAGGGCCTGCGCGAGGGTGTAGCTGACCTCCGTGGCCGCGGGCCCCCCGGTCGCCCCTCCGTCCCTCGCTTCCTCCGGCCCCGCGCGCCGCCCGTCCGGCAAGAGCCCCATGTCCTCCGGCTGGCGTCGCAGCCAGAAGAGGACTGGCACGAGCGTCAGTCCCCAGGTCAGCGCGCCAAGGCTCACCGCGGCAGCCTGCCAGCTCCGAGCGAGGATTATCGCCTGGACGAGAAACGGGATCGCGCCGCTGCCCAGCCGCTGCCCCAGGTGCACCATCGCCAGGGCCCTGCCCCGCCGCTCGACGAACCATTTGGCGACGACTGTCTGGTTGGCCAGGTTGATCACCCCCTGGAGCAGCAGCCGCGTCACGATGGTGACGGCGTAGAACTGCCACAGGCGGTCGATTCCCCCGAGGGCGATCATCAGTCCACCCGTCAGCAGGAACGCGATCGAGAGAGCCCAGCGCGCCCCGAACCGGTCGATGACCGGGCCGATCCCCAGGGCCACGCCGCCGCCCAGGATAGTGCCGACGGTGACCGCCCCGGCCATGTCCGAGCGGGTCCAGCCGAACTCCTCCACCATCGGCTTCACAAAGACGCCAATGGTAGGGTTGAGTTGGACCGCGGATGCGACCGAAGATAGAAAGATGACGCCCACTACGATCCAGCCGTAGTACAAGCTCGGATCGGCGTCGCCGCGAGGTTTCGGAGTGGAGGAGTGCGTGCCGGGCTCCTTCGGTCTAGGGATCAGTCATGGAAACGAGCAGGGCACGCCCTGCACCCATACTGCGACGCGCTACGGCCCGTTCGCGGTCAGGGCAGCCTGTCCTGGTCCCTACCCAGGCGGAAGGCCGAAGGGCTCACCTCGGACGGGGGCGGCTCGCGGCGCCCGGTTGGGAGCTTACCACAATCCCGCTTCGCTCCGTTCGCCCTGAGTCCTTCTGTGGAAGGGTCGAGAGGCGACGCGCTCCCTCACGCCTCCTCGTCCAGAGCGACGGGTTGCGCTCCAAGCGCCTTGAGCTCGGTCGCCAGACCCGCCACCGTAAGGTAGACGCGGTCCGCGCGTTGGGCCACGAGCTGGTTCACTCGCCCCAGGGCGTCCCGGTAGTCGCGCCCGAGCTCGGTGGGCGGCACCACCCCAAGCCCCACTTCGTTGCTCACCACAATCCACGCCGCCGATCCCTCTTCATACGCGCGGAGCAGCTCGCGGCCCGCCGTCGCGGCCTCAGCCTCCGCGCCCGGCCCCGGTCCGCGCCGGAGCAGCAGGTTGGCCACCCACACCGTAAGGCAGTCCAAGAGGACCGTGTCGTACCCGTCCGCCGCCTCCGCCAGCTCCGAGGCCAGATCGATGGGCGCTTCGAGAGTGTCCCACGACGCGGGCCGACGCGCGCGGTGGGCCGCGATCCGGCGCGCCATGTCATCGTCCTTTGCCTCAGCCGACGCCGCGAAAAGCACGCGCCCGCCCTCGCGAGCGAGCCGCTCGGCGAAGACGCTCTTGCCGGAGCGGGCGCCACCGAGGACCAGCGTCAGCGTCTTCTCCACGTTCACGGCTCCAGTTCGGCGGCCCGGTAGACCAGGCCCAGTCCAGACGCCCTCGTGCCAAAGCGGCCAACCTATCGTACTCCGCTTCGGCGCACATCGCACTCCCTGGGCTGGTGATGGCGAGCCCGGCCAGCAACGTTGTGGGGCTCCTTCTCCGGCCCGCGCTCAGAACGCCGCGGCGTCTGGCTGCCCGTCACCGAGCGCTGGTCTTCAGACTCCGATGACCGAGGGAATCGCCAGGGCGTCTGGCCGCAGCCC
>CAYTEC010000006.1:23380-25938 GCA_964436745.1 uncultured Dehalococcoidia bacterium
CCATGCCACGGCGGTTGCGACGCCCCAGAGAGCAATCCCCCCGACGCCACCCAGAGCGGCCGCGGCGACCAGGGCGGTCGCGAAGCCCGCCGCCACCTGCCAAGCGCCGCGCCCACGTCGGAACGCCCGCCCCATCCCCTCCTGCCGAGCGTAGGGATGAGCGACCGTGGCGAGGAGCATCCCCCAACGCGAAAGGCATGGGAAGAGCGCCAGGGCCGGGAGGCGCGCCGGGCCGGCTAGCGTGGCGACCAGCGCCCACTTGAGCATCAGGAGCGTCACCCCCCCCGCGACCGCGAACGAGCCCACGTGAGGGTCCTTCATGATCTCCAGCCGGCGCTCTCGGGTGTAGCCCCCAAAGAGGCCGTCGCACACGTCCATGAAACCCTCGACGTGAAGCGCCCTCGTGATGGCGAGGAGGGCGGCCACGAGCAGCGCGCCGACCGCCAACGGTGGGAGCGCCGGGGCCAGGAGCGCGTCCGCTCCAACCAGGACGCCGCCCAGCATGAGCCCGACCAGAGGAAAGAACGCCCGCGAAGGGCTGAGGTCCTGGGGCAGAGCCCGTGGACCCACCGGGAGCACGGTCAGAAAGCTGAGGGCCACGCGGAAAGCCGTCACTCGGACCCCTCGGCGTCACGGTCTGACACTCCTGCCTCCGCGAACGTGGCCATCTCGCGGAGGGTGGCGGCCGCCGCTTCGACGACGGGCATGGCCAGCACCGCCCCGGTCCCTTCTCCCAGCCGCAGCCCCAGGTCCAGAACGGGGTGCAGTCTCAGGTGCGCCAGGACCGCGCGGTGTCCCCGCTCGGCCGAGCGGTGGGACGCGACGAGGTATCCCCGCACGGTGGGACACAGCCCATCGGCGATAAGCGCCGCCGCCCCGGAGATGAACCCGTCCAGCACCACGACCCGTCGCGCCGCCGCCGCGCCGAGAACAACCCCGGCCAGCACGCCGATCTCGAACCCTCCCACCCCGGCTAGGACGCCCAGAGGGTCGGCGGCGTCCGGGCGGTTCGCCTCCAACGCCCGCCTCACCACGTCGGCCTTGAGCCGCAGCTCTACGGGGGAGCGGCCCGTGCCCTTCCCCGTCGTCACGTCCACCGACCGGCCCGTGATGGCCGACGCGATGGCGGCGGACGCCGTGGTGTTCCCGATGCCCATGTCGCCCGTGCCGATCAGGTCGGCACCCGCCTCGGCGGCCTCTGCGGCAAGGGCCGCGCCCGCCATGATGCATGTCACCGCCTGCTCCCGGGACATCGCCGGCCCAACGGAGATGTCCGCGGTGCCGGCCCCGACGCGGACTCGGCGCAGGGCCGGATGGCGCGGGGTCTCCACCGCGACCCCCGCGTCCACGACGATCAGCTCCACCCCGGCCCCCCGGGCCATGACGCTCACGGCAGCGCCCCCGGCCAGGAAGTTGCCCACCATCTGCCCAGTTACCGATTGCGGATACGCCGTGACGCCCTGAGCGACAACGCCGTGGTCCCCTGCCGCGACAATCACGGTCTTCCCTCGTGGACGAGGCCGCTCGTCTCCAAGGATCCCGGCGATCTGTACGGAGAGGTCCTCGAGCCTCCCCAGGCTCCCCGGGGGCTTGGTAAGCTGGCCCTGCCGGAGGCGCGCGCGCTTCGACGATTCGAGGTCCAGGGGACGGACGCTGCTCACGAGGCCCGCAAGATCGCGCTCGGTCATGGACGCCCTCCAACCAACAGGTACGTTGTTCGCTTCATGCTTGATGGAGCCCGAGTCGCCCGGCCAGATGCAGTGCGGGACTCTTCCCCCGTGGACCTCTCCGGGAACGTCCGCGGATGGGGCCGACGGCTGCGTGACCGGGTGCGAGAACGGGCCGCGAAGCGGCTCAGAAATCGATCCCCGGCTGCGCCTTGAGCCCCTGGTCTCGGTACGGATGCTTGACCTCCCGCATCTCCGTCACCAGGTCCGCCAGGTCCACCAATTCCTGCGGTGCGTACCGCCCAGTGACGATCACGTGGAGATCGGGTGGCCGCCGCCGGAGCACGTCCAGCACGTCCGCCACGGGGATCCAGCCGTAGTGGAGCGGGTACGTGAACTCGTCCAGGACCACCAGGTCCAGCCCACCCCTGAGGATGGCCTCCCGAGCGTGCCCCCACTGCTCGACCGCCAGCGCCGCGGTCCGCTCCGGGTCCTTCGATAGCCATGTGAACCCGTCACCCAGCGAGTGGATGGGGATCCCGAGCCTCTCAGCGGCCCGGTGCTCCCCGAACCGCGCCCCCGTGTGCTTCAGGTACTGGAACACCACCACCCGCATCCCCCGCCCCCACGCGCGGAGAACGACGCCCAGGGCCGCCGTGGTCTTGCCCTTGCCTTCGCCGGTGTTGACGATCACGAGCCCGCGGCGACGACCTTCGCCGCCGGACCGCGGTGGCTGCAAGGCCACGGGGCGCTCGGGCAGGTCCGCAGTGGCGTTCTCCTCTTCCCGCGACATGACCCCTCCGCCCAATTGTCTCGACTCGACCTCAGCAAGCTGACGAAAGACCTGCTTCGACGATCCCTCTGCCCAGGAGGCTCAGTCCCTACGGACGC
>CAYTEC010000006.1:26038-37158 GCA_964436745.1 uncultured Dehalococcoidia bacterium
CGCGCCTCCAGCAGCCCCCGGACCGCGGCCACCGCCTCCTCCAGCGATGCGAAAGTCGCCAGCGGGCCGAGGCCCGCGAGAACGCGCTGGGCGGCGCCGCCCGTAAAGTCGCGCTCCGCGAAGGGCGAGGCCTCCAGGCACACCACGTACCGCGCTGCCGAAAGTGCATCCAGGTTGCGCAGGTTGTTCGGGCCTATGGGGACATCGCATAGAACCGCTACATCGGCGGTGGCGGCCAGGGCCAGGTGACGAGCGTGGGCGTCGTCGTCGATCGCGCCGAAGGCTGGAACGGGGACGTGCTCGATGCCGAGGACCCCCGCCGAGACCCGGTCTGTGTCGCCGGCGCCCAGGACACCGGCAGTAACCGTGAAGCCCGCTTGTTGGAGTTGGAACAGGAGCCGCGTGCCGCTGCCGCCCCCGCACACAACGTGGACTCGTCCGGCGCTCCCAGGCTCCTCCCAAGGCCGCGATGGCCCGAGGATGCTCAGACTCAGGGTGTCCGTCAGCGGGTCGCGGTAGATGACGGAGCAGACGCCGAAAGCCGCCTCGATATTCGCGGCGGTGAGCACCTCGTGGGGTGGCCCCTCCGCGACTACGCGCCCGCCGCTCAGGAGCACGAGCCGATGGCAGTAGCGCGCGGCCAGGCCCAGATCGTGGATGGCGGCGACCGCGGTCATCCCCTCGCCCACCAGGTGACGCACCAGCTCCAATACCTTGAGCTGGTGGTGGATGTCCAGGTTGGCCGTCGGCTCGTCCAGGAGCAGGATACGCGGCTCCTGCGCGAGCGCCCTCGCCACGAACACTCGTTGGCGCTCGCCGCCCGAGAGCGTTGTCACTTCTCGCTCGGCGAACCCCTCGGTCTCCGTGAGTTGCATTGCCTCAAGGGCGATGCGGCGGTCGGAGGGTCCCTCCACCTGGAGCCTGCTCATGTGGGGGTAGCGGCCCATCACCACCACCTCCAGGCTGGTGAACCCGTAGGTATAAGCGGCCGTCTGGGGCACCTGCGCGAGGACCGCGGCGATCTCCTTGGCGGACATCTCCGTGAGGTTCCGCCCCTCCAGCGCGACCTCCCCCGCATCGGACTGGAGGAGGCCGGAGACCGCGCGCAGCAGGGTGGATTTCCCGGCGCCGTTCGGTCCGATCAAGCCGACGAACTCGCCCCGCCCCGCGCCCAGATTGACCCCGTCCAGGATGCGTGTTCGCGCCACCTGGTACACCAAGTCGCGAGCCTCGAGGGACGCCCCGGCCGCCCCCATGCCCAACCCACCGTCGCCGTTCGCCTCGGCCATGCCTGCCCACTCCGGTAAGTGAACTCGGAAAACCTCGTCGCGTCGAAGCCGTCCGGCCGTTCCCAACAACAAAGAAGACCCGGGCGTCTCCGCCAGGGTCTTCGAGAAAGTCTCACGTACCGGGGCCGTAGTGCCGGCCACGGGCAGGGACCCTCCCTGGTGCGGAGAGTGGCCACCCAACCGTTCAGGCAGGTCTCCTGGCTCGCGGGCGCCGTCCCTTCCACCGTGGGATTCGGACGGACCCCGCTCACAGTGGCGCCACCGCGGCGGATTCTCACCGCCTTCCCTATTCTCCCCTAAGGGGGCACCTGAACGGTTCTCTTCTGTTGTTAGCGGGGCCACTATACCGGGGGCCAAGAGCGCTGTCAATCGCGGTCAGATCGGCGAGGGTCGATGGGGCGGCGGCTCGCTCGTTCCCAGGCGCGGGCTTGTCAGCTATCATGGGGACACCCCGGAGGTTATGACATGACCGGCCACGACGACAGAAGCGCCCCGACAGTCCCCCTGAGGCAAGCTCGGAGTACGCCGAGCGGGCGGCTCGCGATCCGGACAGCGATAGTGCTGACGGCCATCACCGTGGGCCTCCTCACCGCCATCGGCTGCGGAGGTGCGGCCGAGGACCGCGCCCCGGGCTTTTCGCTGGTGGGAGCGGACCGAGAGTCAGTGTCCCTCAACAGCTTGCTGAACAGCAACGACGCAGTGGTGATTGTATTCTACCGGGACTTCTTCTGAGGCATTTGCCGTTCGCAGCTCGGAGAGCTGCAGGAGGCTCACGCACGGTTCCGGCAGCGGGGGGTGGAGGTGGTGGCGATCAGCATGGACGAGACGGAGGACGCAGCCAGCATGGCGGAGCTCGTCGGTGCAGAGTACCCGGTGCTCTCCGACCCCGGTGGGAGCGTGGTGCGGGCGTACGGCGTCTACGACCTGCTCGGAGACGGCGTGGCTGCGCCGGCGGTATTCATCGTCGGGAAAGACCGGGCCATCCAATGGCAGCAGGTGGGCGGCGACATCGCGGACAGACCGTCGGCGACCCAGATTCTCCTGCGGCTGGACGCGCCGGGGAGCTAGGGGCTCGCACGTGCCGTCCGTCTCGGCATGACCGCCGACGGGCCAGGAGGCCGTCCAAGGCTACCGTGGCCTGGTTATGTCTACTCAGTGCCCGCAACGCCGCCCAGTCCCTAGGTCCGTTCCCTCTCCGCGCGCCTCCCCTGCCGCTTCGGTCGCTCCCTTGCCGCGACGCACCGGCGATGCTATGGTGCGGACGGCCAAGGCGGCGCGCCCCGCCAGCCTCGCTCCAGGGGGCAAGATTGAAACGCCCGCGTGTCTTCTACGGATGGTGGGTGGTGGCAGCGGGGATCGGCATCTCCGCGCTGGCCTCCATGCTCTTCCACTACGGGTTCAGCGCGTTCTTCATCCCGTGGCGCGAGCGGTTCGGGTGGTCGCGGGCCCTCTTGGGTGGCGTGATCGGGATGTCCCGGCTGGAGGGAGGGCTGGTGGCGCCCGTGGCGGGCTGGTTCATCGACCGATACGGCCCCCGTCGCATGATGCTCCTGGGCATGGGCATGATGGGGCTGGGGTTCCTGGCGCTGAGCCAGGTCCAGTCGCTGCTGATGCTGTACGTGGTCTTCCTGGCCCTGCTGGCCGCGGGGTCCAGCTTCGGCACCAACCGGCCGGTGCAGGTGGCCACCGCCAACTGGTTCGTGCGACGCCGGGGGCGGGCGATGGGGCTCCTGGGCGCGGGCTCTGGGCTGGGCGGCAGCGTCGTGTTCCTCTTTGCCCTGCTCATCAGCTCCATTGGCTGGGAGAACGGGGCGATCGTGGCGGGGTTCGTCATCTGGAGTGTCGGGCTGCCCCTGGCTCTGGTCATCCGGCACAAGCCGGAGCAGATGGGACTGCTGCCGGACGGCGACTGGCTCCCGGCGCAAGAAAGGATCGCCCCGGTGGCCGGAGCCGAAGGCGACGGGCCGCCCACGAGCGTCATCGACGCCGCCCCCGAAGAGGCCAACGACGACGAGGGACCTGCCTCACCCACGCTCCACGGCCCGCGAAGGTTCTGGATGCGCGACCCGCGCCCGGAGCTCGAACTGACCCTCTGGCAGGCCCTGCGGACACAGGCGTTCTGGCTGATGGCGATCACGTACGCCACGTGGGCCGCGATGCCGGGGATCACGACGGTCCACATCGCCCCGTTCTTGGCGGAGGAGCTGGAGCTCGACTACGTGGTGGCGCTGGGCGCGCTCTCGTTCTTCGTCGCGGCCAGCGTCGTGGGGCGCATCGGCTTCGGATTCGTGGCGGACTACCTAAACGTGAAGCTCCTGCTTGCGGCTCTCTTCATCGCCCAGGGCATCGGGATCTTCCTCTTCTCGGAGGTCCGGACGCTGGCCCAGGTTCCGCTCTACGTGGTCGTCTTCGCGGTGCCGTATGGAGGCACGATCCCGATGCGGTCCGTGCTCCAGGGGTACTTCTTCGGCAGGCGGGCGTTCGGCACCATCGGCGGGTTTCTGCAGTTCGTGGACCTTCCCGCGACGGTGGCCGCACCGATCTGGGTGGGGTACCTGGCCGATACGATGCCCGGGGGTTACCGGCTGGGGTTCAAGATCATCGCGGGGATCATGGTGATCGCGGCGACGTCCGTCCTCATGGCCCGCCGCCCACGCCCTCCCCTGCCGTCCGACCAGCCGCCGGCCCTTCTGAGAAGGAAGCGCGGGACGTAGCGGGCGGTCCGTCCGCTGCCTAGTCCGCCCCACCCGCCCATCGAGACGTTCGCCTTCCGGGGACACCCCTCCCCCACGTGGGAAGCGTGCCACTTCCGTCGGCTGCGGACACCGCCAGCATCGCCCGGGTCTCGCGGGGCGCATCGGTCAGCGGAGGTCGGACGCGGCGCTTTGGACGCGGGAGGGCAGCTCCCCGTGGGCCGGTCCGCGCGCGATGCCACGCTCAGAGAACGCGGCCGAGGACACGCCGTAGCGCCCCGACCAGGCTATCCACCTCGGTCAGGCCCATTGGCGCGGTGACGCACCCCACCAGCTGGGCCGCCATGAGGACGCCCTCGTTCAGCAGGCCCAGGAAGATGCGACGTCGCAGCTCGGGGTCCACCGAGGCGGCGTCCCGATAGCAGCGAACAGGCTCGTCGGTAAGGTGAATGCCGAAGAGGGAACCCATCCCGGTCACCTGACCGGGCACCTCCATCTCCGCCAGCAGCGCCCGGATGCCCTCTCGCACCCGTTCGCCCAGTCCGTTCAGCCGTGCGTACTCCTCCGGCGTGAGCTGTTCCAGGGTCGCGGCCCCAGCTACCATCACAACCGGGTTCGCGTTGAAGCTCCCGCTGTGGGACAGGGCGGGACCCACGGGGAGGCCGTCGTCGTCGGTCGTCGTGGGATCGTAGAGGGACATGATCTCGCGGCGCCCGCCAAATGCCCCCACGGGAAGGCCCCCGCCGATGAACTTCCCCGCCGCAGTCAGGTCCGGCAGGATGCCGTAGACGGATTGAGCCCCGCCCGGCGCGAGGCGGAGCGTGATTACCTCGTCGAAGATGAGCACGACCCCGTGCTCCCGAGTCACCTCGCGCAGCGTCTCCAGGAACTCCGGCTCCGCCGGCACCATGCCCCCCGTGCCGAGCATCGGCTCGACGATGACCGCGGCCAGCTCGTTGCGATGCTCCAGGAGGATGCGGCGCGCGGCCTCCGCGTCGTTGAACGGCAGCACGACGACATCCTGGACAGTGCCCGATGTCACGCCCGGCGAGTCGCGCACCGCGAGAGGGCGCTGGGGATCGCCTGCCATCGCCAGGGGTGGGCGGACGCTCACGGAGACGGCGTCGTGGGAGCCGTGGTAGCCACCCTCGCACTTGGCGATAACCGACCGCCCGGTGAAGGCCCGCGCCGCCTTGATGCAATTCATGGTGGCTTCGGTGCCGGAGTTGGTGAACCGCACCTGCTCCATGGACGGCACCCGCTCGCAGAGGACCCGAGCGAGCTGCGTCTGCGCCTCCGACACCCCGTAGAAACCCAGGCCGCACCGCACCTGGCGTTCGATCGCCTCGGTGACTGGCCCGTTTCCGTAACCGAGGACCATAGAGGTAAAGTTGGCGGCGAAGTCGATGCGCTCCACGCCATCGGCGTCGCGGACGCGGCAGCCGTCACCGTCGGTGAACGAGAGGGGGTACGGACGCCAGAAGGCAGTCGTGCGGGAATCGCCGCCGGGGAGAAACTCGCGCGCCTCCTCGGCCAGGGCCCGGGAGCGGGGGGTGGTGTCCAGATACCGCTGGGTCTCCGCGTCCACCGAGGTCATGTCGCCTCACTCCGGCTAAGTCCCCTGCCGTCTCCGGCTCAGGGCTTGCGAAAGCTTGACGGATTCCACTTGCGGCGTCAAGGGCCTCGCCGCCTATTGCCGTGGCATCGACGCTGGTCACCGACCTCACGGACGCGGCGCCGCGGGCGATTGCAGCCAGCGGAGCCAGTCCTGGATGACTCGCGCGTCCCTCGGAAAGGCCAGCGTCGGAAGCTCGTCCACCGGGAAGAACCCCACGGCCTGGACTTCCGACGAGCGGTCGGTAAGCTCGCCGCCCGCCGCTTCCGCCGCGAAAGCCGCGAGCACGACGACGGCCCCATCGTCCGAATAGAGACCGATGAGCCCCTTCACCACGATGCTCAGCCCCGTCTCCTCCACCACCTCCCGTGCCACCGCGGCCTCCACCACCTCCCCCCGATCCACATAGCCGCCGGGTATTGCCCAGAGGCCCTTTCCCGGTTCCAGGTTGCGGCGAATGAGGAGCACCCCGCCTGGACCCCGCACCACCGCGGCCGCGACCAGCTTGGGATTGAGGAAGACCGGGCGTCGGCACGCGGGGCAGAAACGTCTGGGATTGCCCTCGACCATCACCGTGGCGAGCGGCGTCCCGCATGTGGCGCAGTAGTTTTGCTCCTCCACGACGCCCTCCAACGGCTCGCCTTGCGCCCGGCCGGCGGGCATATCCCAGGAAACAGGGGAATCTACGTCGGCAATGCATTGACCGCCGAGAGGGTGTGCTTCGCCCTGGACTCACGTCCTCGTCCGTGGATCGGCAGGCTCATCACGAGGGGGGTGGACCGAGTGGATCGGAGCATGGGCTTCGCCGCGACGAGCCGGAGGCCGGCAAGAGGAAGGGCGGGCGCCGGGCTGCATCAAGCCAGCCGGCTCACACTCCCCCGCCAGCGATCGCCGGGATGAAGTGGACCTCCGCCTCCTCCGCCACCCTCTGGATCAAGCCCAGGTGGTTCGTCTCTCCGTCGATGGCCACGGCGATCCCAGGGTAGATCTGCCCCTCCTGGTCCACCAGCTCCTCGCGCACCCCCGGGTGCAGCTCTTCCAGTCGCTCGATGATCTGGCGCACCGTTCCCGGCGGCACCCGAACCTGCTCGGGCGCCCCTGTCGCGCGCTGCACGAGGGAGGGAATCCACACGACCGGCATGATGGCTGCTTGCTCCCTCCTCATCGTGGAAGCGCGGCACTCGGGCCGCTGTGAGGATGCCTTTCACGGCCCGGTCCGATGGAAATGCCGCAACGCCGCCCACTGCCCCCACGTGCCTCGCCACGAGCGGGCGATGCGCCACGGGCCGTGGAACGGCGCCGCTACGCCTCCGACCGCTTGCGATCCAGGGCCTTCAGAATAGCGCCGGGGTTCATTGGCAGCTCGGTCATCCGCACGCCGACGGCATTGTATATGGCGTTTGCGATGGTGGCCATGGGCGGCACGAGCGGCACTTCGCCGACACCGCGGACGCCGAAGGGGTGGCCGGGGTTGGGCACTTCTATGAGCTGGGTGTCGATCATCGGGAGGTCCAGGGTGGTCGGCATGCGGTAGTCCAGGAAGCTGGAGTTCGCCATGGTCCCGTCGTCGTTGTAGAAGTATTCTTCGCTGAGCGCCCAGCCTATCCCCTGAGCCGCGGCTCCCTGGATCTGGCCCTCCGTGTAGATGGGGTGGGCAGCCTGGCCCACGTCCTGGAGCGCCGTGTACCGCAGCACGGTGACCTTGCCTGTCTCCGGGTCCACCTCCACGTCCGCGATGTGGGCCGCGAAGGCGCTCCCGACCTGGGTGGGGTTGGAAGAGGATGTGGCGGTCACGGGGCCGCCGGTGGCCATCAGCTTCCCGGCCAGCTCCTTGAAGCTCAGGGTGTCATCAGGGTTCTTGGTGGAGAAGAAGGTCCCGCCCTGGAATTCCACATCGGCGGGTTGGGTCTCCCACAGCAGAGCGGCTCGATCCTTCATCTTCTCCACCACCATGCCCGCCGCCTGAATGGCCGCGATGCCGGTGGAGAAGGTGGTCCGGCTTCCGCCGCTAGTTCCGGTCCAGCCGATGGAGTCGGTGTCCCCCACGGAGGGGACCACGTCGTTCGCACCCAGGCCCAGGGCCTCCGCGGCCTGCATGGCAACCGCAGTCCTGCTCCCGGCCAGGTCCACCGAGCCAGTTACCAGACCCACACTCCCATCCGCGTTGACGCTGAGCATGGCGGTGGACTGGTTGCCGCCGTTGAACCACCACCCCGCCGCGACGCCGCGGCCCCGGTTCGGGCCGCCCAGCGGGGCATTGTAGTGGGGGTGGGCCTTGACGGCCTCCTCAAGTTCCACGCAGCCGATCCGGGGGAACACGACTCCGCTGACCTGCCGGTCGCCCTCTCGTGTCGCGTTCTTCAGGCGGAAGTCGATGGGGTCCATGCCGAGCTTCTCGGCCACCTCGTCCATCACCGACTCGATGGCGTAGGCCGCTATCGGCGAGCCTGGGGCGCGGTAAGCGCCCGTCTGGGGCTTGTTGACGACGACGTCGTAGCCCTCAACCAGGAAGTTCTCGATCTTGTATGGCGATAGGGCCGTGGACGCCCCGGCTCCAACGGGCGAGCCCGGGTACGCGCCCGCCTCATAGGCGAGCCAGAGGTCTATGGCGGTGAGGCGGCCGTCCTTCGTGGCGCCCACCTTGGCCCTCATGGAGCTCCCGGAGGTCGGGCCGGAGCTCTCGAAGACCTCTTTGCGGCTCATAACAGCCCTCACCGGGCGTCCCGTCTTCTTGGAGAGCAGGGCCGCCACGGGTCCCATGTATGACCGGTTCTTGCCCCCGAAGCCGCCTCCGACCTCCGTGGGGATAACCTTGATGTTCGATTCGGGCAAGTCGAGCATCTTGGAGAGCTGGGTCCGCACTCCGAAGGCTCCCTGGGTGGAGGTCCAGACGGTCAGATGCCCGTCCGCGGACCAGACCGCCGTGGCGACGTGGGGCTCCACGTATCCCTGGTGGACCATCTTGGTGGCGAACTCCCGCTCCACCACCACGTCGGCCTGCCGGAACCCCTCCTCCAGGTCGCCGCCCTTGAACTGGATGTAGCTTGCGACGTTGCTCACCACGCCGGTGTCCGTCCCGCGTGTGAACCGCTGAGCAATGTTCCGAGTGGTCATTCGCTCGTCGTGGAGGAGTGGGGCACCCTCGCGCATGGCCTCCCCCACGGAGAGAACCGGCGGCAGGACCTCGTACTCCACCTCGATCAGTCCCAGCGCCTCTTCCGCAATGTGAGGGCTGGTGGCCGCCACGGCAGCAACGCCGTGGCCACGGAAGAGCACCTTGGTTTGAGCCAGGCAGTTGTCCGCCAGAAGCCGGTAGTTCGCCAACGACTCTCCGAAGTCCGCGACTGCATCCTCCACGATGGGCATGTCCGCCGCGGTCACCACCGCCCGGACACCCTCCAGCGCCTCAGCCTTGCTGGTATCGATCTTCTTGATGAGCGCGTGAGCGTGGGGGCTGCGCAGAATCTTCGCGTGGAGCGTCCCCTGGACACGGACGTCGGCGCCGTACCTGGCTTTCCCGGTGACCCGTTCCAGGCCATCGTGCCGGATGGGGTTGGTCCCCAAGACATTGTACTTCCCGTCCCCACCAGCCTTCCGGTCGGCGATCGAGGTCATCCCCTGCCCCCTCCCTATCCCTGAGCCTTCATCGTCTGCCCCGCGCTCAGTACCGCGCGGACGATCTTGTCGTAGCCGGTGCAGCGGCAGAGGTTCCCCGCCAGCCACTCACGAACGCGGTGCTCATCGGCGTCGGGCTCTCGGTCCAGGAGCGCCTTCGAGGCAACGATGAAGCCAGGGGTGCAGATGCCGCACTGGAGCGCGGCCTCTTCCAGGAACGCCTGCTGAATCGGGTGTAGCCGATCCACGGAGGCGATGCCCTCGATCGTCGTGATGGTCTTGCCTTCGGCCTCGACGCCCAGGGCAAGGCACGCGTCGATCATCCTGCCATCCATGATGACGGTGCAGGCGCCGCAGTTGCCGTCGTTGCAGCCTTCCTTGCTGCCCGTCATGTCCAGGACATCCCGGAGGACCTCCAGGAGGCTCTGACGCGGCTCGCACAGGAACTCCACTGGGGAGTCGTTGATGGTTGTGTGCACGTGAACTTTCTGGGTCATCGGTCTACGCCCCCCTTGCCCGCTCGACGGCGGCCCGCAACGTTCGCTTGGTCAGGACACCCACTAGGTGTATCCGTTGGTCGATGGTTCCCCGCATGTCGTTGATGGGCTTGGCGTAGGCCTTGGCGGCCTCGCCGGCCTCCTCGAAGGCTGCCTCGTTGGGCTCCTTGCCGACCAGGAGGTTCGCGGCGTCCGTGGTCAGGTACGGCGTCGGACCAACGGCCCCGATGGCGATGCGGGCGGAGACGATGCGCTGGCCGCTCTCATCCAGCGTAATGGAGGACGCTGTGTTGGCGACGGCGATGTCCATCTCGTTCCTTGGAATGAAGCGGAGGAACGCCGCGCCGGAGCGGGGCTGTGGCGGAGGGAGCCTGAGCGAGACCAGCAGCTCACCTTCCTGCAACACGTTGGCGGCCGGCCCGGTGCAGAATTCCTCGACGGGGACTTCCCGGCGGCCGCTGGGCCCAGCGATGACGCAGGTGGCCCCCAGGACGTACAGCGACGGAAGCGAATCGCCGCTGGGCGAGGAGTTGCACAGGTTCCCACCCACGCTGGCCCGAGCCTGTATCTGGACGCTCCCGATTAGTCCGGCGCTGTCCACCAGACATGGGTAGCGCTGGATGATGGTCGGGTCCTCGTAGATCCGGTAGCAGGGCACTGCGGCGCCCAGTGAGAGGCCATCCGCGTCCGAGTAGGAGACCTGGTTGAGCTCCGGAACCTTCTTCAGGTCCACGAGCCGGTCTATCTGAAACCGCCCGCCCCGGAGCTGCACGATCACGTCGGTGCCACCAGCCATGGCCCGCGTGCGCGTGCCCGTTTCGGCCTTCAGGCGGATAGCTTCGTCGAGGCTTGTCGGTGCGACATATTCAAAGGCTAGCAGAACACACCCCCCCCTTGTCGATTTAGCGCGCTGCATCTTATCATGGCCCTGTTGACTGCGCAACGGCCCCGGGCGCGCAACGCGGGGCCGCGGGTGCGCTCGCGCGCCAACTCCGAAGCCTCCACCCCCAGCCATCGGAGGGCGCCGATGACCCCCACCGCACCCGACCAGGCGCCCGGACGCTACGGCTACGCCGTCATGTCCGTCCAGTGGGCCATGAACATCGTGGTCCCGGCCGTGGGTTTCTCGCTGGGGATCCTCCTCCCTCAGATGACCGAGGACTTGGGCCTCACCCCGGTGCAGGCGGGCCTCCTGGGGTCCTCCGTGTTCCTCGGATCTCTTGCCACCGCGCTCATCAGCAGCGTGGTCCTCTCCCGATACAGCCCCAAGCGGGTCACGGCCATCGTGACGCTGCTCGCGGCCGCGTTCGTGGCCCTCCAGGGCTGGGCGCCGTCCTTCTCCGTACTGCTCGCCACGCGGTTCCTCTTCGTCGTGAGCATGGCCAGCCGAATCCAGGCCGAGGTGCTGCTG
>CAYTEC010000006.1:37258-55557 GCA_964436745.1 uncultured Dehalococcoidia bacterium
TGCTGCTGGCGCTGCTCCTACCGGAGACGAGTCCGTTCCGTCCAGTGCCGCCCGAGGGCGAGCCGTCCAGGTAAGGCCATTCCACGTCCGCCGTGGTGACGTTCTTGCTCTTCAGGCTGACCGCGTTGCGATCGCTCCCGGGCTTGATGTCGAGGTAGACGACTTCGATGGACGGTACGGTAGCGTTCAGCATCAAGGTGACGTTGGGGGGGCACGGGCCTGAACGTCTATTGAGAGTGAGAAGGTCCGGATTGCCGTCGCCGTTCATATCTCCCGCCAGGACCCGCAGTGGCACATTGAGAATGCTGGGGCCCAGCGGATCGGGGAAGTTCATGCGGCCGTGAAGGTGCCAGCGCCGTCGTCCAGCAGCACGGACACATTTTGGCTCCAGGCGTTCGTCACTACCAGGTCCAACTCGCCATCACCATCGAAGTCCGCCGACGCGATGGTCCACGAGCCGGATCCCACGGGGTAGTCCGTGGAGGCGCCGAACTACCGTCTCCGTTGCCTGGATAGACCTTGATTGTGTCGTCCCACCCGCTAGGGGTGGCGATGTCGGGTACACCGTCGCCGTCAAAGTCCTCGAGCGCCAACTGGCCGGTGGGGACCGATATCGCCTTGTTCGGGAGGTCTTCATCGATAGAGCCGTCGCCAGGCTCTGGAGGTCCGCGCCGCTTGAAGTCTAGTGCGTTGGGCCGCTATCCTTGGACGCCTGCGGGCCACGTCGGTCCGTGGGGTCGGATCAAGCGAGGCCATGTCCCCTACAGAGACATTGCGGGAGTCTTGCATGCCCGGAGATCGGCCCGCCGCCATCGACAGTGACGCCGCCTCCATTGAGCCCGTCTCTTTCCTCAGCGACGGCTTGAGACTGACGGGCGGGCTCGCGCGTCCTCTTCACGCTTCGGGGGAAGGGATGGGGCTGCCGGGCCTCTGCCTCCTCCATGGCTTCCCCTCCGGCCGCGCCCCGGACTCGGGGGCTCCTCCGGATCCTGGCTACGCCGGCCTGGCGCGCTGGTTCGCTGCTTCGGGACTCGTGACTCTGGTGTTCAATCTCCGAGGGGCCGGAGACAGCGAAGGCGACTTCGACATAGAGGGATGGGTGCGAGATGGGGAAGCGGCGCTGGATTTTCTCGCTTCCCAGCCTGGGATTGACCCGGCACGCCTAGCCCTCTGGGGTTCCAGCATGGGGGCCGCCACGGCCATCGCTCTGGCCGTCCGACGCTCCGAAGTGGCAGCGGTCGTGGCCTGCTCTACTCCAGCCTGTCTGGAGCTTCGCTCGAACCCCGAGGACGCCGTTCGCAACTACCGGGCCGTGGGCATCATTCGGGACGCCGACTTCCCTCCCTCCCTAGAGGAATGGCAGGAGGGGTTTCGCCGGGTCCGTCCCCTCCAGTGGGTAGGCCACATCGCCCCACGACCCCTTCTCCTGGTACACGGGACCGAAGACCCGATGGTCCCGTTCTCTGACGCTCAAGCCCTCTACGATGCGGCTGGGGAGCCCAAGTCTCTGCTCCCAATCGTCGGTGCAGGCCACCGGCTCCGCAACGTTCCCGAGGCGGTGGAGGGCGCTCGGGACTGGATTCTGAAGAGCCTTGGTGTCTCGGCTCCGTAAGGTCTCCAGGCCACGCGTACGAGACTCCTGCTCGGGGGCGGCGCGGCTGCTGGACCGAGCCGCCGTCCTCTTCCAAGTGCACGGCTCGCAGGAGAACGCACGCCGGGAGAGGCAGTGGCGCTGGCCGGTCGTCAGCGTCAGCGGCGGCATGCGGGTGGCCCCTGTTCGGATGACTCTCCAACGAGGGGCGCTGGCCACACGCCCCCATCATGGGTGCACGGCTCACCCTGCTCGTTCGTGTTGAGCCTGTCGAACCACGGCGGTGGTGGCGGCTCACGCCTCCCGGTATGCCAACGCCTCCACGCCGGAGGCGTCGACGGTCAGCAGCACCCGGTCGCCCTCCGCCTCCGCGATACGCCGCTCGGCCTCGGCCAGAGCCTCGTCCGTCACCTGGGGCGCACCAGCCCCCGAGTCCGCCCTAACCCACCGTCGAACGGGATACCCCAGCCGGGTTTCCAGCGCCCGCACGAAGGGCAGACCGGCCTCCGAGATGAGGGCCACAACGGTCTTCCGCGCGGGCCGCTCGGAGACCTGGGCCTCGGGCGGAGGAGCGAGGGCGCGGTCCTCTTGCATCACCAGCCGGTAGTAGTAGCTGATGGCGCCGGCCATCAGGAGCATCCCCATGCTCCACTTGCCGCCTCGGAGCACGTCCAGCGACAGCGTCCCCTCCAGCACGTCCTGGAAGAGAGTGAAGAGCAGCGCACTGAGGCTCCCGAGGGTCACCAGCAAGGCGACGCCTAGAACGACGTAGATGAAGACTCGGCGGGAGAGCGCCGTGCGTTCCTCCGCGGCGCCCGTCTCCACCTGGCGCTGCGCCCCGAACCAGAAGAAGCCCCACACCGGCGCGCCGACGGCCACGAGCGTTATCGCCAGCGAGAGTGGGTTGCGCCACCAATCGACGCCCACAAGTTCAGCCTGCGCCTCGGAAACCATGATCCCAAGAGACGTCGCGAAGAGGATCACCATCCCGTTGGCCAGCGTCCCCAGCCCCAGCGCCGCCACCACGTAGTTATAGACTCGGCGCGCGCCCTCTGGGCCTTCGATACCCGCACCGGCTTCCTCTCGGATGACGGCCCAGTGATAGAGCCACACCCCGCCGCCAACGACGAGCGTCCCGAGGGTCGCCGCCAGGAAACGGAAGTGGTCGCTGGCCGCGTCCGGCACGCCGATGGTCCACTGGAGAACACGATAGAGGACGACGCTCAGGGCCGTCACCGCGGCGATGGCTCCGCCGAGCACGGCGAATAGGTGCAAGTAGACCTGGCGCAGCACGGACTCCAGATCGCCGCGGGCTTGACGTAGCCAATGCCATCCCCACATCGCGCCTCCGACCGCGGCGGCAGCCAGGCTGATCCGGACGGCGTCGCCCCAGATTGCCCTGCCGCCCACCAGGGTGGCGCCCGGCTCGAACAGGCCGTCGTAGGCGGCGCCCAGCGCCTGGTGGAGCACCGAACCCGCGCTGACGGCCAGCATCGAGAGCCCATACAGGGCGACCAGGTAGACGTAGAGACGACGGATCGCACGGCCCCCGTCCGTCGTTTCCACCTCCTGCGTCGCGATCCGCCAATGGAGGGCCCACACCGCCCCCCAGACCAGCGGGAAGGCGATCAACGTACCCTCGAACTCACGCGCCCCCAAGACCCAGCTCAGGAGCCAGACGACGCCGAGCGCGCCGAGGGCGGCGGCGACCCCTAGGACCAAGTAGACGTACAGCCTGCGGGAGATGGCGCGTGTTTCGGCGGGGAACTCCTCGGTGGCCCGCTGGGCGAACCGCCATTGCAGGAGCCAGATGGGCACGCCCACCAGGGTCATGGCGAGCCCAAGCGCAAGCTCCGTCTCGCTCCCCGACAGAACTCTGGTCCCCGAGAGGCTCTCCACGATACCGCTCACGAGCAGGATGACGCCGGACGCCGCAACCATGAGCGCTACGAAGGCCAGCCCGTAGTAGAACAGGCGCCTCACCGTGCCGATGCCCGGTTCCTCCTCTGCCCCGTCCCCTCCACGACGCGCCAGCGCCACGATGGCAGCCACGATTCCCAAGACGATCGCCACGGGAATCAGGGAGATGATCAACATGCCCGCTAATGGCATAGGTAGCCCCCTCAGTCCGCGGCCGAGACGGGCGCAGGCGTTGGTCTGGGCGCGGGCGCCGAGCCGGGGGCGGCCGCTTTCGGACACCACGTGGGCCACGGCTGCTGGGAGAAGCGCCACACGCCCCCCTCCTCGACCAGCAGGTAGCGCTGGACGTGCGAGGACTCCCGGCTGCCGAAAGGCGGATCCACGTTGAACTGGGTCACGCGCACCCGCACCTCCATCTCTCCGTTCACCCGCTCGGTGCCTTCCAGGGTGACGCGCTGGCTCTCCAAGTCGGGCCGCCGGCCCGAGTCGCGGAAGTCCCGGTACGCGCATTCCTGCTGGAGGCCGACACTCAGGTAGTCGTACGCCTGCTGGAGCTCCCTATCCTCCACGGCCTGGAGGTAGCGCTGCACGACCCCCTCCGGGGTGTCCGCCGCGAATGTGGTGGCGTCCGACCGGGTGGCGAGCGCGACGACGACGCTCAGGGCCACGAGGGCCACCACGGCCCCGGCCACGACGATCAGCCAACGCGACGATGCGCTCTGGACCCTCATTTCGATGCCTCCACCGAGTTTCGACCGAGGTGTTCATGGAAGAGCGCGAGGCCCGTCGTCGCACTCAACGTGGGAGCGTCACACGGCGCTGGCCCATCGCCCTTATCAAGGGGACGAGAAAACCGTCGGCCGCGTTCCAGGTCGCGCGCCCCGGCCCTAGTCGAAGCTCCTCAGTTGCTCCACTGTCACCGCGTCCAGCCGTCGCACCACAGCCTCCACCAGGTCCACCGTGCGGTCGAAATCGTCGCGGTGAATGATGCCGTTGTGGTTGTGGAGGTAGCGCGTGGGGACCGTGATGGTGATCGCAGGAGCGCCGGAGTATGCACGTTGGATCTCCGCCCCATCCTCCCCGTAGCCGCTTAGCACCTCCATCTGCACGGAGATTCCCCGTTCCTTGGCCACGTCCAGGCACAGGTCGCGGAGTTTCAGGTTGGGCAGCATGGAGCTGTCGTGCAGGAAGATGCCGGGGCCGTCGCCCAGCCTCTCCTGCGCCTCTTCTTGCGTGATGCCGGGAAAGTCGCCCGCCACGCCGGACTCCAGGTTCACGCCCACGTCAGGCGCCACGCGGTGGCTGCTGGTGTGCGCCCCACGAAGCCCCACCTCTTCCTGGACTGTCGAGACGGCGAAGATCGTGTTGGGCGCCGGAGAGTCCTTGAGCCGCCGGACCACCTCCACCATCACCGCTAGGCCCACCCGGTTGTCCCAGGCCTTCCCCAGGTACGTCCTGCCACCGTTCAGTGCCATGAACCGGCTGTCGGGCACGATGGGGTCGCCCGGCAGGATGCCAAGCCGCTCCTCGGCGTCGGCTCGGTCCTTGGCCCCGACATCGATGAACATCTGCGGCGACTTGACCAACCGGGTGCGCTCCTCGGCCTGCATCACGTGGGGGGTCTTGAGGCCGGTGACGCCGTTCACCACGCCGCCGCGAGTGAGGATGACGAACCGCTGGTTGATGAGCCCCTGGTCGAGCCATCCGCCGACTGTCTGGAACTTGACGAACCCTTCGGGGGTAACGTACTTGACCAGCGCGCCTACCTCATCCATATGGGCCGCGAGCATGACTCGGGGCGCTTCCGCGGACCCCGGTACCCGCGCGATGAGCGACCCGATCCCGTCCGTCTCCAGATGGTCCGCGAGGGGGGCGAGCTGTTCGCGCATGATGGCCCGGACCGGACCCTCGAACCCGCTAGGCCCGTAGGCGTTGGTCAACTCTTCCAGGAGCCGTTCGACTCGCGCCATGGCTCGTGCACCTCCATCCTTACTCGGGCGGTCGGTCCTGGGGCTTCGCTTTCGGCTTGTCCGCGGGCGCGCCTCGGTCCTCCCGGCTGTGGCCGTCCGCGCCGCCTCGCTCTCCCTCGGAACCCCCCGGCGCCCGCGGCCCGTGATGCGCCGACATGCCGCCGCCCGGCCCCTCCGCGGGCAGGAGATCGGACAGATCCTGGTCGTCGCCGAAGCTGAGCCGGTCCCGGTGGTCGGCGATCAGGAGATCCACCTCTCGGCGGCTCGTCGCGAACCGGCGCAGGGAGTGACGGAGGATCTCCAGGCCAGCCTCCATCTCCGGCCAGACGACTTCCTGGACCCCAATGCGGACGAGCCCCTCGCCGTCCTCACGACGCCGCACGCGCGCCACCACGTCGAGTCCGGGGTTCATGGCACGGGCGTAGTGGGCGGTGGCCCATGTGGAAACGGAGTCACCGGTGCTTATCACGAGCAGCCGCGCGGACCGGATCCCGGCGGCCTCCAGCACCGATTCGCTGGTGCTGGCCCCGTGGATGGCCACGCGGGCCCGACCCCGCCAGGCGGCGACGGCGCGCGGTTCCAGGTCTATGACCGCCAACGCAACCCCATGCACGTGAAGCTCCTCGGCGACCAGGGACCCCACGCGGCCCAATCCGCACACAACCGCGTGGCCCCGGAGTCGCGGGCGGCGCTCCTCGGCCCGCTTCTGACCCAACCGGTACGGTCGCAGCACCCTGAACCGACCGCTGAGCGCCGCCACGCCCCGGGCGCCGCCCGCGATCACCGCCGGCGTCAAGGCCATCGTGAAAACAGCGGACACCACGGTCAGCGTCAGGAAGTCCTGCGAAACCACGCCGAGGGCCGCCGCGGAGTCGGCCAGGATGAAGCTGAACTCCCCCACCTGCGCCATGCCCACCCCCGCCAGTAGGGCCGTGTGGGGGAGGTAGCCGAAAGCGCCCACCAGCCCCGCCGTCAACACGAACTTGAGCACCATCACCATCGCGACGACACCGAGCACCAGCCAGGCGTTGTCAACCAAATAGGCGGGGTCCGTGAGCATCCCGAGCGAGACGAAGAATAGGGCGGCGAAGGTGTCTCGCAGCGGAACCACCTCGGAGAGCGCTCGGTGGCCGAAGTCGGACTCGCTGAGGAGGAGGCCTGCCACGAATGCGCCGACCGCCGCGGAGAGGCCGAACGTCTGGGTGATGGCTGCGGTGCCGAAGGTGACCGTCACGACCGTCAGGATGAACACTTCCCGGGAGCCCAGGTGGGTGATCCGGTCCAGCAGCCACGGTATGGCCTTCACCCCAAGCAGGCCCATGAGGCCAAGGACCACGACCGCCTTCCCCAAGCCCAGGGCCACCTCCCGCGCCAGCCCCCCCTCGCCGGTGAGCGCCGGCAGCACGGCGATCATCGGGATGAACGCCAGGTCCTGGATCAGGAGCACGCCCGTGAGGAGCTGGCCGTGAACGCTGTGGAGCTCCCCGCGGTCCGTAAGCGTCTTCAAGACCACCATTGTGCTGCTCAAGGAGACCACAAGGCCCAGCACCGCTGCCTCCGCGGGCGTCCAATGAAGGAGCATGACGCCCACAGCGTAGGCCACGCCGATGGTCGCAAGTATCTGCCCGATGCCCCCCAGCACAATGACGCGCCCCAGGTGGCGCAGGTCCCTGAACGATATCTCGACCCCCACGGCGAAGAGCAGCAGGATCACGCCAAACTCCGCCAGGGCCTCCACCGTCTCAGCGTCACCGACAATCCGCAGGGCGTGGGGGCCGATCACCATGCCCACCGCCAGATACCCCAGCAGGAGCGGCAACCGAAGGAGCCGGGCGGCCAGCGCGCCCGCGAAGGCGGCGGCCATGACAACCACTATGTCCGCGAAGAGACCGCTTTCGAATTCCACGCGCTCTGGAGCTCCCGCGACGACAGGCTGTGCCGGTGGGGCTCCGACCCCCGTCGGGACTGACCGGCAGGCCAATGCTACCGGACGGAGAGGGGCGAGGCAAATCGGCGCGGCCTTCGCCGAGCGCTCGGGCGATGGCCCGTGGCCTCGTCCCGTGTCGTCGCGGTCGAGCTCCTGAGTTGCGGCGTGGGCGCGGCGCGCCAATAATGGGGTGATGGACCCTTCTGCCGCCTTCCGCCTGCTCGCGCTGCCCTTGCTGCTCACGGCCGCCGCCTGCAGCCCGGCCCCCGCGTCCCCAACGCCCACGCCTGCGCCGCCTCCCATCGTAGACCGGATCGCCTACATCGGCAGTCACACCCAGCTCTACACAATCCGCGGCGACGGGAGCGATCGCCTGATGCTGACGGGCGGGCCGGTGATGCGACAGGCCAGCTTCTCGGTCGGGCCGGCGGCGCAAGCCGGTGATCAAGCGTATGCCTGGCCCACCTGGGCGCCCGACAGCGGATCGCTCGCGGTCTCGTGGGTTTCCGCGGGCCCTGAGGCACTGGTCAGGATGGGCATCGACATCGTCGACCCGCTGACCGGCGATGCCGTGACAGTCTTTGAGAACGCGCTGGCCACGGCCCCGAGGTTGATCGCGGCGGAGGCGCCCCACTACGCCGCATGGTCCTCGGACGGAGCGCGGCTGGCAATCCTGGCCCAGACGGCCTCGGGACTGGAGGCGTTCGTTGCCAGGGTGGACGAACCCGGAACCGTCACCGACGTGGCTTCCGGCGCCCCGGTCCACATGGTTTGGGCGCCCGATAGGCCGACGCTCCTACTCCACGTCAGCGGAGACCTCTTTCTCGCCGATGCCACCAGCCCCACCGAGCGCTCGCCCAGCCTTGCGGAAGAATCGTTGGCCTATCGCGTCCCAAGCTGGTCTTGGGACGGGACTCGGATGGCTTACGTGGCGGCGGCGGCGGCCGGGGGCAACGCAGTGTTCGTCGCCGACGCGAACGGGGAGAACGCGCGAGAGGTGGCCGACGTGGGCGCGCGCGCGGCCCTGGTCTGGTCTCCTGCTGGAGATCGGATCGCCCTCACCGACTCCGATGACAGGGCCGCTCCCTACTTCGCCAGCCTCAAGATCGTGGAGACGGACTCGGGCTCGATACGAACATTGACCTCCGAGCCGGTGCTCGCCTTCTTCTGGTCGGGCGACGGCAACCGGATCGCATACGTGGCGTTGGACCTGGCGAGGCGGGCCATCGCTTGGAAAGTGGTGGACGCGGCGGGAGGCGAGCCCGTGCCTCTGGTGGACTTCGCCCCATCCGCCGCCTTCTTCGGCATGATCAGCTTCTTCGACCAGTACACCGCGTCACACTCGGTTTGGTCTCCATCCAACGACCGGCTGGTGTTCGCGGGACACGTCACACGGGGCGGGGCGGCCCCAGACGGAGACGACCGGGTGTACGTGCTGGACGCTGACGGTGTGGAGGAGCCACGGGAGATCGCGAAGGGGTCGCTGGCGTTCTGGTCGTGGAACTAGCGGCGCGGCGCTCGCGCGCTACCAGACCACGTCTCGGGTGGCCGCACGCGCCTGGTTGATGAAGAGCCACCACCTGGTCAGCCATGGCTCGTCGATCCCGCCGGCATGGGCAGCCTCTATCAGTATGGCGCGGATCGCCCGCATCTCCTGGCTGATCGGGTTGTCCCGCTCGGGTCCCTTGAGCCGCAGGCCGTCGGCGGCCAGGTGGCCCAGGAGGGCATCGACGTGCGACACGAGCGCGGCGCCGGTTGGCGTTGCGATGGCGAAGCGGTACAGCCACTTCTCGTACGGGTACGGCTCGCCGTGCAGGCCCATGCTCGCCCGAAGGGCGTGGGCCAACGCCTCCGCGGTCGACAGGTATGCAGCCACAGCGTCTCCCCGCTCCATTGGGTTGTCGGCGGAGCGGTGGTAGCTCCGCATCTCGAAGTAGTGGAGGAAGAAGAACGCTCGGCGCACCTCGTCGCGCATGGGGCGGCGAGCGCGGGCGATGAGGTCCTCAGCAGTTCCCAGGCCATGGAGCATGACCACGGCGGGCCGCAGCTCCGCGATCAGGGGCATGTCGCACCGGTCGACGCGGGCCGAGAGCTCCGCGGCGGGCTCCGCCTTCAGCGAGCCCGGCTTGCCGCCCAGCTCGAAATCGATGTACCGGGTCCCGGACACCGAATCGAACGCGGCCAAGTCCTCGTCCGTCATCAGGACGGAGAGGTCCAGATCCGAGTGGTCGTCGTCCACGCCGAAGGTAGTGGAGCCCTGGAAGATGACGTCCGCGCGACGAACAGTGTGCCGATAGGCGGGGTGGCGCTCCATGAAGTCCGGGAGGAACGCGGCGAGGCGCGAGGTCCACACCCGCGTGGTTTCCGCCGGCGACGGCTCGCCGGCCGCCCCGTCTCCACCCGACGCGCGGTCAGCCAACGACTCCTCCGGCCACGCCCCTCACCGAACCCCGCGATCGACGTTTGTACTAGAGCTGCCGGCCGTCCGCGGTCTTGATGACGTAGGTCTGGTCCCGGCCCTGCATCTCGTCGATGTGCATGCGGTCGTGCCGGTAGAGCGACTTCAGGAACTGGTAGACGGACAGGTCGCCGAACGGGGAGTTGCGGCCGATGCGCTCGAACTCGGCGTCGGCGGTCGCGCCGATGAAGCGCAGGGTGGTCTCGCGGACCTCGCGCATCCGCGACGTGAGCCCGTCCACGTCCCAGTCGCCGGCCTCGTCGAACAGGCCGCCCACGCTGACTCCGCCCGTCCCGACCCGGGGGAGCGCGAAGTCGGGCTCGTCCTCGTCCCGTGCCCGTGCCGCCCAGTTCCAGACGTAGTGGTGCTCGGACTCGGCGACGTGCAGCAGCATGCCCTTGGGAGTGCGATCGCCCTCCTGCTTGCGGCTCTCGGCCCGTTCCGGGGTCATCGAACGCGCAAGCTCCAGCAGCTCGCTCCGATTCTGCTCCAGCTTCTCCACCAGGTCCCGCCTCTCGGCTCCGGTTGCCATGCTCCCCTCCCTCGGGACTCCCGTCCCGTCCGATTCCCCGGACCCTCGCACGGAAGCACTATACGATGGGCCGCGCTCAGTCGCCCGAGGGTCCGCTCGACCCCTGGGCCCCGTCGCCGTGGGCGGCGGCCTCGCGGGGCCTCCCTTCGCGCCGCACGAGGCTGTAGATCACCGGGATCACCACAAGGGTGAGGAACGTGGAGGTCATCAGCCCCCCGATGACCACCGTGGCCAGCTCCGCGCCGATGATCCCCCCCTCGGTCACGATGACCGCCATGGGCACCAGGGCGAAGCTGGTGGTGAACGCCGTCATCAGGATCGGGCGGAGCCGGGTGCGGCCGCCCTCCACCAGGGAGTCGTACACGCTCATGCCCCGTGCTCGGAGCTGCTCCACGAAGCCGATGAGCACGATGGCGTTGGTGACCACCAGGCCGACGAGCATCAGCACGCCGATGAGCGCCGGCAGCCCGAGGGCCCGCTGGGTAAGGAACAGGGCGCCCAGTGCGCCGATGGAGGCCAGCGGCAGGCTCAGGATGATGACGAAGGGGGTCCGCAGGGACCGCATGCTGACGACCATCACGACGTAGACCAGGATAATCCCAAAGAGCAACGCCCTCCCCATCTGAGCGAAGGCTTCCTGCATGTTCTCGAAGACGCCGCCAGCTTCCAGGAACACCCCGTCCGGCAGTCCCACCTCTTCGACGATGCGGTCGACTTCCTGGTTGACTCGCTGGGTGTTGTCGTCGGTGATGGACCCTGAGATCGTGACGGCCCGCCTCCCGTTGACCCGACTGATCCGCGTCACTGCCTCGTCCAGCAACCCATCGTTGCCGACGTCCTCCAGCGCATCCATGCCCGCCAGCGCGGCCACGAGCCTGTCCGCGGTTTCGGCGACCATCCGGTAGTCTTCGCCCGTGAGGGTCAGCTCCATCAGATTGCTCTGGGGCCCCCCGCCTTCGGCCTCAGCCACTCTCACGGACCGGTCGTCCCCGGCCAGCTCGCGGCTGAGGAGGTCCGACGTCTCGTCCCCGTCCGCGTCCTCAGACAGGAGGACGAAGAAGCTAGCCGAGACGGACCCACCGAACCCGCCGCCGCCGGGGCCGAAGATGTCGCCACCCCCCACGGATGCGTGGAAGGTGTCCACGGTGCCCTCGGACCGAAGGCGGCCCAACAGGGTCTCGACCAGCGCCACCTCCGACCGCGCGGTCTCCATGTCCGTCCCACGCGGCAGCGTCAGGTCCACCGTCAGCGTGTCCCCACCCATGGACGGCAGGAAGTTCATCGGAATGGCGCGCAGCAGCCCGAAGCTGCTGACGAAAAGGACCACGCCGACGGCCAGCGTGGCCGCCTTGTGGCCAAGCGCCCACCGGACGACCGGCGTGTAGACCCGCTGGAGCCGCGTATCGCCACTCTCAACCACGACGCTCGGCTTGATGAACAGGCTTCCAACCACCGGCACCACCGTCAGCGCCACAAGCCAGGATGCCAGGAGGGCGAACGTGACCGAAAGGGCGAACGGCAGGAAGAAGGCGCCAATGATCCCGCCGATGAACACCAGCGGGAGGAATACGGCGATGGTCGTCAACGTTGAGGTGGTGATTGGGCCGATCACCTCCTTGGTGGCCGCCAGGGTGGCCGGCACGCGGTCTCCCCCCATCTGGATGTGACGATAGACGTTCTCCAGCACCACGATGCTATCGTCCACCACGCGGCCCACCGCGATGGCAAGACCGCCCAGGGTCATCATGTTCAGGGTCATGCCCTGCCACCCCATCAGGAGTAGCCCACCCAAAATGCTGGCCGGTATGGAGATGCTCGTGACCAGCGTGGGCCGGGCGCTCAGGAGAAACAGGAATATGACGCCGACCGCGAACAAGGCGCCCAGGGTCGCTTCCCGCTCCAGGCTCTCGATCGAGGCGCGAATCTGCGGCGCCTGATCGACGACGGTGACGAACTCCAACCCAGACTGGAGATCGGCTCGTAGCGAATCCAGTCGCTCATTGACCGCGTCCACCACGGTCACCGTGCTCGCGTCCGGGTCCTTCAGGATGACCACTGACACGCTGGGCTCGCCATTGGTCCTGGTGATGCCGACGTCCACGCCGGCGCCCGGAGGCAGCTCCGCGCTGAACACCCCAGGAACGTCCGACAGCTCCGGGAGCACCTCGGCGGTCACCCGCCGGAACAGCGATTCCAGGTCTCCGTCCGACAGCACGCTTATCTGAAGAATGGGGAACTCGTCCGGGTTGACCCGGGCGGCCCTGGGCGCTGGGACGCCCTCGGGCAGGGTTACTCGACTTACATTGTCGGCGATGGCGCTGGCCGCGCCCTCCATATCCGTGCCGAAATCGAACTCGGCGATGACGATGGAGAGGCCGGCCGTGGTGATGGAGCGATAGGCGGTCATGCCCTCCACTCCGTCCATGGCCTCCTCCAACGGGGCCGTGACCTCCCGCAAGACCCTCTCGGCATCGGCCTGGGGGTACGGAGCGACGAGCGAGACGATTGGGAAGTCGATGTTCGGGAACAGCTCGATCTGCATCCGGGTCAGGGTGAAGGCGCCGCCGGCCATCACCGCGAGCATGAGGAGAATGGTGATAATGCGGCCACGAAGGGCGAGTCGGGTCATAAGGTCCACCGGGCGTTGCTCCTTCCTCTGACGCCACGACTGTGCGCCGTCCCCTGGCGGGGGTCGGGGCCTCGGAGGCCCCGCGGCCGTGGCGTCCCAACGTGCCGCGAGTCACACGGCACAAGCAAAAGCCCCGGGCCCGATTGCCCAGGGGTAGATGAAACTGTAGCTGGGAAGAGTCGCGAGTGTCAAGGCGAGAGGGCCGCCCCGCACGCACGCCCACCTGCCTCCACGCTGCTTGACGCGACCGGGGGGCGCAACTACCATCGCCATTGACCCTCCATACTCAGCATCGCGACCGGGACTGTCCTCCAACCATGCGATTCGTGCGCGTCGGCTCAACCCTCCGCCTGCCCGCCGCGGCAGCAGCCGCGCTCATCGCGCTCGCCGCCTGCACCGGTGGCGACCCCGAACCCGCTGCCGCCACCCCCGCATCGACCGCCGAAGCACCCCCGCTCATGCCGACCACGGGGCTCACGACCCCGAAGGTGGTGGACATCCTCCGGCCGTCCGTGGTTCACATCGCGACCGAGGCCGCCACGCTGGGGTTCTTCTCGCGACCCCAGGTGTCGCGCGGCGTGGGCACGGGATTCGTGCTGGACACCCAAGGCCACATCCTCACCAACAACCACGTCGTCGAGGGCGCCCAGAGCATCATCGTCACCCTCACCGACGGCCGGGTGCTGTCGGCGGAGGTCGTCGGGACGGACCCGCCGACGGATCTGGCCGTGCTGCGCATCAAGGCCGATGACCTGCACCCAGCGACCCTGGGCCGCTCGGACACCCTGCGGGTGGGAAGCGACGTGGTTGCCATCGGCCACGCCCTGGGCCTGGAAGGCGGGCCGACGGTCAGCAAAGGGGTCGTCAGCGCTCTGGACCGGACCATCCAGGTCGATGCCCAGACGATGATCACCGGCCTGATCCAGACCGATGCGGCGATCAACCCTGGGAACAGCGGCGGACCCCTTGCCAACGCTCGTGGAGAGGTCGTCGGCATCAGCACGGCGATCATCGCCGAAGGCCGCGGCATCGGCTTCGCCATCAACATCGACGACGCCCGGCTGGTCCTGGAGCAGCTCATCGAGAGCGGCGCCGTGGAGCGAGCGTTCCTGGGGATTACGCACGTGACCATCACGCCGAGCATCGCCAGAAACCTTGGGCTGCCGGTGGAGAAGGGGCTGGTCCTTGTTCGGGTCGTGCCGGGGTTCCCGGCCGAAGCGTCGGGCCTGCGGGACAACGACATCATCGTGGGCCTGGGCGGCGAGGAGATCCGGAACACGGGGGACCTCTACCTCTTCCTGGCGACCCACCGGGCGGGCGAGACCGTGTCCGTGACCTACTACCGAGACGGCAGTGAGCACAGCGCGATGGTGACACTGGCAGATCGCCCGTAGCAATGCGCGCATCGCTTCTAATGGGAATGCCCATCCTCTCCAGAGGTGCGGCGGAGGAACGTCCGGGCCGGCGGAAGGAACGCGCCGCCACCACGGGCCGATGCGGGGCGGAGGCAGCGGAGATGACGGACGAAGACCAGCGGGTGAGGGCGGTCGTCGACAGCCTGGCCGAGAGCCTGTCGTGCGACCGTGACGGGACGCGGCTCAGGTACGGCGACTACGAGTGCCCCCGCTGCGGCGCGGACGTGGAGGACGTGCTGAGCGAGTGGGCGCGTCGGCTCGTGCGCAGACTGGAGGGGCCGGGAGGGTAGAGGGGCGTGGGGCAGTGGGAGTACGGGCCGCGAGCCCGCGACATCCTGCCTGGGAGACGGGGGCTCTGCCGCGCCGGGTAGCGCGGCGACTCCGTGTTTGCATGGATGGACTCGGGTGTAGCAACCGGTCTAGCATTCTCCCGAGCGGACCGCCAGATCCCACCGACTCCACGGCATCGCACCGATCTCGTGAGGCAGAAGGGAACCCTTGGCTGTGATTGTTACTGAAGTGCACCGCCACAACTTCCGGAGGGCCGACGACGTTGTCGTGCCCTTCGATCGAGGGTTGACAGTCCTCGTTGGAGAAAACGGGACCGGAAAGAGCGACACCGCCCTGGCTGTCAACAGAACAGCGGAAGGTTCCGTACACGACGAGGACCGCAGGTTTGAGCGGAATGATGCGGTTGTCTCAGTGGCCCTGGCGATGAACGAGGAGGATTTGCGCCCGTCGCTGGCCGCTGTCCTGACGGACGGCGTAGACCCCCAAGCCGCACAACAAGTACGGTCGTGGGTGCTAAGTCAAGGTGCCCTAAATCTCATGGTGGGCCATGGGACTCCACCGCGAATGCAGTGGGGGGGTTCACATTCGAAGACACCTTCATGTTTGCCGGAGATGTGCGCCAAGGGAATGAGTTCGGTTGGCAACCGTGGGCAGCAACAGCCGACTGGCTCGGGCGGTTGCAGGATTTGGCCCGCTCGGGCGCGGGCTACCTGCGACTTCCCACATCTGCCGTCGAAGCCGTCCAGGCCACCTTGCGCAGCACATTCCACTACGTCACCGATTTCAGACTCAAGAATAGCCTCACGACGCGCACTTCTGCTCTTGACTCCCTCGACGGAGCCAACACGGCCAGCGCTCTCCTGAATCTTCGGATCCACTCCAACCCCAAGGAACAGGCGAGGTACCAGCGCATCGTTGACTCATTCAATGCTGTGTTCCCGCGGATCGATGTAGAGGTAGTAGAAGAGACGCCCGGGTCGGGAGTTCCTGATGTGCGCTTTCGCACGGGCGGCGCACCCGTGCGGATGTCACAGGTGAGCGCAGGCACTCAGCAGATCTTGACGTTGCTGGTGAATCTGGAGGCTAGACCCAATCAAGTCTTCTTCGTCGAGCACCCGGAAACGCATCTCCATCCCCACGCCATCCGTGCCATGCGAGACGTTCTCCGGAGGGCATCCACAGAGAGTCAAGTGATCATTGCGATCCACGATCCGCGGTTCGTCGACCCCTTGCGTCCGGAGCAGTTGCGAAGATTTTGGTCGACTGCCTCCCAGGGCACTCGTGTGGATCAGATCCAAGTCGACCAAGTCAGCGGGAAGCTCGCTGGTCAGATTGAGACAGCGCTCAAGGATCTCGACGTTCGGGACGTGGTGTTCGCCCGCTCAGTCCTGCTCGTGGAGGACGAATCACAGGCTGAATTCATATACGGCATCGCTCCTACACTCAACGTGCCTCTGGACGCAAGAGGTGTGTCGGTAGTTCCTGTGGGTGGGGAGAAATCCTTCCCACCGTACCTGGCCTTGGTGCGGGCTCTCGGGATGCCGTTCGTTGCCCTGCGCGACCCGGCGTGGGGAAACGCCGAATCGTACCCGCCTGGGACCTTCTTCTCATTTGGCATGGAAATTGAGGAATACCTCGAGAGGCATGGCCTGGAGGAAGCACTTGCAGGGGTCCAGAAGGAATACGGGGGTAGCTCCAAGCGACGCGCTGCTGTGAGGCTTGCCCCAAGGCTTGCAGCAGCGAAGATCCCACCGATGTTCCGTGAGGTCCTCGAAGCGGCACTCTCGCTTGCCACGGGTGAGCCTGCGGCTGACGCGGACTGAACCGGTCTACACGCCAACCATTGCCGATGCGGGAGCGAGACACCATGGAATCCAATGCTGTACGGCCGCAGCTTCACGGGTGACACTGGGACGACGCCTTGCCCCGTGACTGGCACGGATGGGCGGATCCTTCGGTGAGGGACTGGAATGTCGCCCCCCCCCGCGCGGGTCCACCGCCTTGACGTGGAGTGGGGCGAGCCCCGCGCCGATGCCTCCACGTTCGAGGTCCGCTTCTAGCGTCCCCCGCCTTCCCTGGTTCGTACGCACCCCCATGCCCTCCATGTTTGATGCACGTGCATCATGACACGCCCCCTCCGGCCAGGTACGATAGTCGAGCGAGGCGCGCGGCCTCGGACATGGTTCAAAAACAGAGGAGGCCAAGAGTGGCTGAGTGGAACACCAGGTTTACAGATCTCGTGGGGTGCAAGTACCCCATCATTCAGGGCGCGTACGGCGGCTTCGGCAGGGCCACTATCGCGGGCCCCGTGTCCAAGGCGGGCGGCCTGGGCATCATCACGGCTGGCGCTTGCGGCACGCCGGACGTCCTTCGACAGGACATCGAGCAGGTCCGCGCCATGACGAACGAGCCGTTCGGCGTCAACATCTCGGTGGGGCTCTGCAAGGACCCGGTCGGGATGCTCGACGTGATTATCGAGACGAAGGTGCCGGTATTCTTCACCGCCGCATACAAGGCCGAGGAGCTGGGCGTGCGGGCGAAGGCGGCCGGGATTCCGTGGGTTCACAAGGTGGCCACGGTCGTGCACGCCGAGGCTGCGCAGCGACAGGGCGCCGAGGCCGTGGTCCTGGTTGGCCTGGAGGGCGCGGGGTTCAAGAACGTCACACAGCTTCCCACGCTGATCAACATCCCTTCGGCCGTCAACATGCTGAAGGTGCCGGTCATCGCCGCGGGCGGCATCGGAGACTCGCGCAGCTTCCTGGCGGCGCTTGGACTCGGGGCCGAGGCGGCCTACCTGGCGACCGCGTTCATGGCCACCACCGAGTGCCCAATATCGAAGCGCTACAAGCAGGTTCTGATCGACAGCGTGCCGTGGGACCCCACGGTCCGCGACCGCTGCCTGGCCCCGCCGAAGCCGGAGGAGTACGACCGCGTGATGAAGGCGCGGGCCTCCCTGCCGCGAGACGAGTGGCTGCGCTCGCTGGAGATGTCGTTCATGCGTGACTCCTCCTCCGAGGAGGGCGCCGCGCCCTCTGGGTGGACCTCGACCCTCGAGGACGACGATGAGGACATGGACACCGAGCAGGCGTTTAGGAACAGCGGCGGCTCCCTGGCCGTAGGGGTGTTGGACCGCGTGAAGAGCGCCAAGGAGCTCATCGACGACATCATCAACGGCGCGGAGGATATCCTTCGCGGAAACACCGCGCTGGGTAGAATCCACGAAGCACTGGTCGCCCGATAGCCCAGGCTAGGCAACAGCGACAAGAGAGAAACGGGGCGGCGGCCACGCTGCTCCGTTTCTCTTTTCGTCGAGGGGTCAGACGACCCCGGGACCCGCGCTCCCGACGCCCGCCGCTACCGGATCGTGGCCGAGCCGTTGGAGGAGTGGATCCTAAGGTCGCCGTCGCCCGACGATGCCGCCGCTTCGCGCCTCCCCCCCGCTCGCCCGGCGGGCTTCTCCCGAGGCGTGAGCGACCCGAGCATCTGTCGGGATATGCTGGCTATCGCATCCACTGTAGGGAGTCAGCGGAATGGGACAGTTTTGAGGCGCAGATAACCGAAGACAC
>CAYTEC010000007.1:0-20167 GCA_964436745.1 uncultured Dehalococcoidia bacterium
CGTTTCCGTCTGTGGCGGTCGAAGGACCAATCGCGGAGGCTTCGCGGCCACGGCCAGGTTCAGCTGCGTAGGATGGCGCGGCGACGCGGCCGGGGGTGGGGTCAGGGTGGGCGCGGGGCTCGGCATCACGGCTAGACGGCGTGGAACGGGGCGCCCCACAGGGCATACCACCGCTCAAGCTGCTCCTCGACGGGGAGGTCGCCCTGGGCCTTCGCGGAGAGGCTGATCTCCAGCGCATTGTCGCGGCGCTAGGTACCAGGGATGGGGACGAACGGGTAAAACTTGCCTCGCTTGTAGCCGTAGATCCACTGGATTTCCCGGCCGTCCACGTTGAAGGGGAAAACGGCAGCGAGTAGCTGGTCCCGGAACCCGTGCTCGCTGAAGCTCTGGGTGACTAGATAGGCGGCTGTCACCAGGTCCTCGAAGTCCGGGTCGGAGAGGACAACCCATCGATACCCGAAGCTGTCATCCACGACGCTGTAGCTGGTCCCCGCCGTGCGCTCGCCCGCGGCCAGCAGGCCCTTGATCTCTTCTTCGAGCTGGCCGAAGAACGAGGAGGTCATGGTCCGGAAGCACACCCCAGCCTTCCCAGTGGAGACCAGGCCGTGCTGTATCTCCAGGTTGACCTGGGCCGTGGCGAGGGCAAAGAGGCCGTTCTCCGGTGGCGCGGACTTCTTTCGCCCGAAGGTGGAGCTCAGCAGGCCCACCTAGCGACCCTCCATCTCCACCTCCAGCCGACGCAGCCGCTCCACGCGCTTGCCCACGGGCGGGTGCGACGAGAAGAGCCCCGCCAGCGACTCCCCCTTCAGCGCCGACACGATGCAGAAGGCGTTGGCCGTCTCCATCTTTCGGAGGTCCTGCGTGGGTATGCGGGCGATGGTGCCAGTGATCTTGGTCAGCGCGGACGCGAGCCGGGATGGAGCGCCGATCAGAATTGCTCCGCCCCGGTCCGCGCCGTACTCCCGGTACCGAGAGAGAGCGAGGATGAGGAGCGTCGCCAAGAAGTAGACCAGCACGGAGGCTACGTAGGCGAGCATGAAGGCCGCCGCGGCCCCACCGCCGCCGCCACGACCCCGACCACCCATGCCTCCCATGCTCATGCAGATGCTCATCCACATGAGCATCTGCATGAGCATGGCGGCCACGGTGGCGAAGAAGCTCGCCAGGGTCATCACGGTAACGTCCCGGTTCTTGATAGGGATGAGCTCGTGACCAATCACCGCCTCGAGCTTATCGTCGTTCAGCCGGGTCCGTATGCCGTCCGTAATGCAGATAACGGAGTTCTTGGGGTTGCGACCTGTGGCGAAAGCGTTGGGCACGTCCGTGCGGGCGACCGCGATGCGCGGCTTGGGAATCTCCGCCTGCGCCACCAGCCGGTCCACGGTCGAGTGGAGCCACGGCTCTTCCTCGGGCGTCACCACTCTCGCTCCGACCGACCTCAGCACGAGCCGGTCTGACCCGAAGTACTGGAACGCCGCCATGCCCAGAGCGATGACGGCCACGAACTCCCACGGCACCCCAAGCACCGTCAGGACTCCGATGAACGCCAGGTACACCACCACCAGGGCGCTCATGACGAAGTACATCCGCCATCGGAGCCCGCCGTCTCGTCCAACCTGTCTTCGTCTCGCCATTTTCAGCATCACCTCCGGGCGTCCCACAGCCGTCGCCATCGACGGACCGCCGGCGCCATGGGTTCGAGGCATTATACTCGAAAACCTGCGCTACGCGCCGAGCGCGCGAGCGAGGCGCCACACGCGCCTGCACGTCAGAGGCTGCGGCCCACGGCGATGATGGCGACGCCGGCAACCACGATCAGGGACCCGACCACCAGCCTCCAGGTCAGCCGCTCCATTCGTCGAATGAGGAGCTGGCCCAGCACGATCGCGATCAGGGGATTCACCGCCAGAATGGGAGAGACGACAACCACCGGCGCGCGGTCGAGCGCCAGGAACAGGAGGATGATACCCGTGGAGGAGGCCAGGCCCGCCAGCGTCGCCCACATGTAGGCCTTGCGAGGCGCGCGTCCGCTGCGGGCCATGTTTGGCGCGGTCACGGCCGCCAGGATCAACGCACCGAACATCAGCCCGAAGGCGGAGCCGATGAGCGGCGGGACCTCACCGACGATCCGCTTGGCCATGACCTGGCTCGCCCCGTACGCTACCGCGGCGCCAATGGCAAAGAGGTACCCACGCAGCCGAGGGCTCGCCGCGACCGCCTTCACTGGTCACTCACGATCAGGATCACCCCGGCCATGACGGCAAGGGCGCCAATCACCAGAGGCAACGTGAGTCGCTCCCCCAAGAGCGTCACGGCCAGGATCATCGATACCAAAGGGGCGGCGCTGAAGATCGGCGTGGCCCGACTCACTCCCAGCAGCCGGATGCTGGAGTAGTTGAAGAACCGACCGAGCGGGAAGTTCAGGAGGCCGTAGAAGGCGAAACTGGCAAGAAGGCCGACGGTGAGAGAAGCGAACGCCTCAGGGTGGAACGCAACGGCCAGGCCCATGGTCATTGTGAACCCAGCGAACAGGGAGATCACCGTGCCCGTGGTGGGCTGCAGCTGAACCAGGGCGACGCGCACCAAGATGCCTGCGATGCCCCACATGAATGCCGCCAGCAGCGCGAGTGCGACCCCGTCCACCTCGCCTAGCCCGCCACCCGGACGACGCGGTGGCCCGCGACCGACCGGAAGATGTGGAGACCGTCGTCGCTGCCCAAGAGAGCCTCGCAGGCCCGTTCTGGGTGGGGCATCATCCCCAGCACGTTCCCCTGAGCGTTCACTATGCCGGCGATGTTGTTGACGGAGCCGTTGGGGTTGTCCTGGGGAGTCATACGGCCCGCGGGGTCCGAGTAGCGGAACACCACCTGCCGGCCCATCTCCAGGGCGATCAGGTCATCCGGAGGCGCAAAGTAGCGGCCCTCGCCGTGAGATACAGGGATACGGAGCACCTGTCCTTCCCGGCAGCCGCGGGTGAACGGGGTGTCCGGGTTCTCCACGCGCAGATCGGTCCACTGGCAACGGAACTCCAGGTGCTCGTTCCGCATCAGAACCCCCGGCAGGAGCCCCGCCTCGCACAGAATCTGGAAGCCGTTGCAGATGCCCATCACCAGGCCGCCTCGCGCGGCGAACTCCACCACGGACTCCATGACCGGCGACAGGCTGGCGACGGCCCCCGCGCGCAGGTAGTCTCCGTACGAGAAGCCTCCGGGCAGCACCACGCAGTCGAACCGGCTGAGGTCGCGGTCCCGGTGCCAGACGTACTCCGTCTCCTCGCCCAGCACATCGCCCAGGGCGATGGCGCAATCGCGATCGCTCCAGGTGCCTGGGAACACGACGATGCCAAACCGCATCACGTCACTCCCAACCGTAGACTCACGTGACATGTCTTGGGCCGCTGGAGGATCGTTCCCTCGGCCCCAGGAGCCCCCGTCCGAAGCGCCGCACTCCAACAAGAAAGCCCCCAACGCAGTTAGGGGCTTTCGCTCACTGATTGCTCGGTGATCAAGCCTTGGCCCGGGACTCCAGGAGGTCGGCCACCACCGCATTGACCAGCGTCCCGTCCGCCTTACCACGGAGCTGCGGCATGAGCCGACCCATTACTTTGCCCTTTTCGGCGGGACCCTGGGCGCCTGTCGCCTCAATGGCGTCACGCGCCAGTGCCTCCACCTCCTCCCGGCCCAGCAGAGTCGGGAGGTACTCTTCAAGGATGGCCAGCTCCGCGGCCTCCTGGTCGGCCTGAGCCTGGCGGCCGCCCAACTCGAACGCCTCAATGCTCTCTCGGCGCTGCTTCGCCTGCCGGCGGAGCGCTTCGATCTCCTCGGACGCTTCCAGCGGCCCTCCCTTTTCGATCTCCGCGTACTTGAGGGCGTTCTGAACCAGCCGCAGAGTATCGCGGCGAAGACTGTCGCCTGACCGCATGGCGGCCTTGACGTCCTCGGCCAGCCGCTCCTTCAAGCTCATCGGCGAACGGGGCGGCGGCCGAAGGTGCTGCGGTGACTCTTCCGACGCTTCGCCGCTTCCTTCTTCTTGCGCGTCACGCTGGGCGGCTCGAAGTGGGCCCGTCGTCGCGCTTCAGATATGACGCCATCCTGCTGCACACGCTTGTTGAAGCGCCGCAGCATGCCCTCAAAGGATTCCCCTTCCATCATCCGCACTTCAGACAGTCTAATCACCCCCTTCCGAGTCGGGTTCCGCCGGGGCGTGAGCCCTTCGTGATTATAGGTAGGCCGTCCAAAGGGTGTCAAGGACGCTCCTTGGCAGCCCGGGGCCCTTTGATCGTCTGAGTTCAGGGTAGACCCCCCCTCATGGTGTCGAACCGCGCACCTCCCGGGATGTCCTCCGGGCAGGCTCGGTCCGTCCCACCCGCCCACCCGAACGGTCTTCTTCTGGGGGACACCCCCAGACCCCCGTCCAAGGGTGCCCGCCCCGTTCGTGGTGAGTCCTTCAGCAGCGCGGGTTCAGGACCGGGGAGGGTGAGGAGCGCAGCTCCTCACAGGTATCAGGGCGGGCGGGTGGGACCGTTCGATACACGGCCGACGGAGCGCCAAGCGGACCACCCGCTCGCCCTTTGATCCTTCCGTGGAAGGACTCATCTTCGAACAACGAAATAGTGCTCCTTGGCAGCCGCCCGCACGACCGGTATAGTTGAGGAGAGGAGCGAGCCAATGGAGCGCGTCGCGACCCCAGAGCCCGCAGTCGGAGAGCGGCTGGAGCTGGCCCTGGAGGGCATAGGCCGGATGGGCGAGGCGCTCGCCGATTGGGACGGCCACCGCGCCTACGTCTTCGGAGGTATACCCGGCGAGCGCGTCGTCGGCGAGGTGGTGCGCCGTCGTCGTGGGTATCTGGCCTGCCGCGTCGTCGAGGTGCTCGAGCCGTCACCGCACCGCGTGGCGCCCGCATGCCCCCTGTTCTGGCCGTGCACCGGGTGTCAGTGGCAGCACGTCGCCTACGAGCACCAGCTCGATCTCAAGCGGGCGATGGTCGAGGAAGCGCTGGCTTCACGGCCCGAGACGACGGGGATTGAGGTCATGCCCACGATCCCAAGCCCCCAGGCCTACGAGTACCGAAACCACGCGCGGATGACCGTGGGTCCGGCGGGGAGCGTTGGCTACGTGAACAGCACGACGCGCCGCTTCCTTCCAGTGGACAAGTGCCTCCTGATGGACCCGTGGATCAACGACGCGATCGCGCACCTCCAGGGACGCGCCGCCGAGACGACCCAGCTCTCGATCCGGTACGGGGTGAACACAGGCGAGTGGCTGGTGCAGCCGCGGTTCCTGAACCCCGACATCACACTGGAATCGGGACAGAAGCACTACCGTGAGAAGCTGCTGGGTCACGCGTTCCGTGTCGCCTCCCCGTCGTTCTTCCAGGTCAACACTCGGCAGGCTGAGGCGATGGTGGGACTGGTCCGGGAGGGCCTGGCCCTCACCGGCCGGGAGGTCGTGGTGGACGCCTACGCCGGCGTCGCAACCTTCGCCGTCCTCCTTGCCAACGACTGCGCGCGTATCATCGCCATCGAGGAGTCCGCGTCGGCGGTCCGTGACGGGGCGGCGAACGCGGAGGGAATCGCCAACATCGAGTTCCGGCAGGGAAAGACCGAGGACGTCCTCGGGCGGCTCGAAGCGGTCCCAGACGCGCTGATCCTCGACCCTCCCAGGGCCGGCTGCCACCCTCGGGCACTCGACGCCGTGGCGCGTCTGGCCCCGGCCAGAGTAGCGTACGTCTCCTGCGATCCCGAGGCGCTGGCGAGGGACCTCGCCGTGCTCGTGGCCGGCCCCTACGAGGTCGAAAGCGTGCAGCCGCTGGACCTCTTCCCTCAAACCCACCACATAGAGTGCATCGCAACGCTCAGGCTCCGGGAAGGCGGGCGGCCTCGGACGCTGACCCTGGCGTCCACCTCGCCTCGCCGCCGGGAGCTGCTGGACGGGCTGGGCCTGCGGTTCCACGTTGAAGCGCCAGGGGTGGATGAGGCCCCGGAGCCGGGCGAGCCCGACTCCCCCATCGACCTCGCCCGGGGCCTTGCGTTGTGCAAGGCCCGCGCCGTTGCGGCGCGCTCCGGGGCCGGTCCGGTGTTGGGCGCGGACACGGTGGTTGTCCTGGAGGGCCGGGTGCTCGGCAAGCCGTCTGACGACGACGATGCCCGCGCCATGCTACGGGCGCTCCGCCGCACGACCCACCAGGTCGTCACGGCGGTGGCCGTGGTCGACGGCGATTCTGAGCGAGTAGAGCACGAAGTCACCGACGTCACCATGCGCGACTACACGGATGATGAGACCGAGGCGTTCGTGGCTTCCGGCGAGGCCAGCGATAAGGCGGGCGGGTACGCGGTCCAAGACCGGACGTTCCGCCCGGCGGCGGATGTTGATGGCTGCTATTCCAACGTCATCGGCCTCCCCCTGTGCGTAGCCGCGAAGCTGCTGTCGGAGGTCGGCATGGACGTGCGCCCCCCGGTGGGCTGGACGCCGCCGGGACCGTGCCCTCGCTGTGCGGCGCTCTCCGCGTCCGTGGAGGACCGCCCATGAACATCCTGGGAATGGGACCGGTGGAGCTCCTTGTCGTCGTGGTAATCGCGCTCCTCGTCCTGGGACCGGAGCGCCTGGTGTCCAACATGAGAACCTTCGGCAAGCTCAGCCGGGAGTTCCGCAACAAGAATGCCGGCCTGCGCCGAACGATCCAGGAGTTGCTCGAGGAGCCGCTGGCTCCGTCGAACGCCGACGAGGTGGGCGCCCACCCAGAGGCCCAGCCTCGGCGACGTGCCCCCGCGCGGAAGCCGGAGCAGATCTCCAGCGGCGACGACGATCCCCCGATCGGACCCTAGCAGCCCATGCAAGACCGAAGCCAGCCCCTGAGGGAGCATCTGCAAGAGCTGCGATGGCGGCTCCTGATCGTCGTCCTCGTCGCGCTGGTAGGGGCCGTCGTCTGCGTGGTCTTCTTCCGACCGCTGATCGTCTTCCTGGAGCGACCCGCGACCGGCTACCTGTCCGGCACCGGGGGTCCGGTGTTCACCGAGGTCACGGAGATGATCGGCGTCACAGTGAAGGTCGCGCTCCTGGGCGGGATGGTGCTGGCGATGCCCGTATTCGTCTACCAGGCGATGGTGTTCGTGGCGCCCGGCCTTACGGGACATGAGCGCAAGTACGTCCTTGCCCTGATCCCCGGAGCGCTGCTGTGCTTCGTCGGGGGCGTCGCCTTCGCGTACTACGTGCTGCTGCCGCCGATGCTGAAATTCCTGCTGACGTTCGGCCAGGACGTGGCCATGCCCATGATCCGGATCGGCGCGTACATCAACCTGGTGGTGACCCTCCTCTTCTGGATGGGCGTGGTGTTCGAGACCCCGTTGATCATGTTCGTCGTCGCAAAGGTAGGGCTCGTGTCACCACGCTCCATGGCCCGAGGGCGACGGCTGGCCGTTGTCATGTCGTTCTTGCTGGGCGCCCTCATCACCCCCACGTTCGACCCGTTCAACCAGGCATTGGTGGCGGCGCCCCTCATCGTCCTGTACGAGGCGGGCATCTGGCTGGCCCGGCTGGCGCACCGAGAGGAGCCGGCCGAGGAGGCGACACACGCCGCCGGAGCCGGAGGCCAGGGCCCGTGATCGGAACGCGCGCCGGGCGCACGATGCGTGTACGCCTTGACCGCACGTTCCGCGAGGGCTAGACTGGCCCCCAAATCAGCCTGGAGGTTGGCGATGACACAGGCCAAGCCCCTGCCTCAACCCACTCCGGAAACGCAGCGGTTCTGGGATAGCTGCAAGAGCCACGCAATGGAGCTGCCCCGCTGCAAGGACTGCGGCAAGTTCCACTACTACCCCCGAGCGCTCTGCCCCCACTGCTGGTCCATGGACCTGGCGTGGGTTCCCGCCTCCGGGCGCGGCAAGATCTACAGCTACGTCATCAACCACCGCCCAGCCCCGGGCTTTCAGGATGACGCCCCTTACGTCATCGCGGTTGTGGAGACGGACGAGGGCGTGCGGATCATGACCAACCTGGTGGGCGTGGAGCCGGACCCCGCCAACATATCCGTGAACATGCCGGTCCAGGTCGAGTACGAGGACGTGTCCGAACAGATCACGCTGCCCAAGTACCGACCCGCGTAGGTCCCCACCCGCGTGCCTCCCGCCGACGGCCCTCCGGACCGGCCGTTTGTCCGCGTGCCGATCGTGACGCGTGACCCCATGGCTCCCTCCACGGTCGGCAAGCAGACTGATAGACGCTGTCTATCACCATCGAAATCGCCTATCTTTCCCCTACCCGCGTCGATCTGTTCCCCGGTACAATGGAATGCAGAGGCTTGGGTGTGACGAAAAGGAACGTGACCTAGCATGGCAGACTACGATGTCGTCATAATCGGCGCCGGACCGGGGGGCTATGTCGCCGCGATTCGGGCCGCACAGCTTGGGATGAAGACCGTTGTGGTGGAGCGGGATGAACTTGGGGGCATCTGCCTCAACTGGGGCTGCATTCCAACCAAGTCACTGTTGCGCAATGCGGAGGTGCTCGGACTCTTCCGCCGGGCGGAGGAGTTCGGCATCCACGTGGACGGGCTGACCCATGACTTTGGGGCAGCCATCGACCGGAGTCGGAAAGTAGCCACCCGCCTCACCCGCGGGGTGACGTACCTCTTCCGCAAGAACGGCGTGGAGCACATCGTCGGAGAGGGCGTGCTCCGCGGCCCCGGCCAGGTGGAGGTCAAGGGCACGGGACAGGTGATCGAGGCCAGCAGCGTGATCGTCGCCACCGGCGCACGACCCCGAACCCTCCCGAACCTCCCCGTGGACGGCAGGCTGGTGATGACCAGCCGCGAGGCCCTGGAACGGAAGGACCTTCCGGAGTCGGTGGTCATCGTCGGCGGAGGCGCCATCGGCTGCGAGTTCGCGTACTTGTACAACGCCTATGGGGTGCGGGTCACCGTCATAGAGCTCTTGCCGCGCCTTCTGCCGTTGGAGGACCCGGAGGTGAGCCAGCAGCTCGAGCGGGCCTTTCGCGTCCAGGGCATAACCGTGCTCACTGGAACGAAGATCGTCGGCTACGAGGCCTCGAACGGCGCCGACGGCATCGCCGTCAACCTCGAGACGCCATCGGGCAACGAGTCACTGACCGCGGCCGCGGCCCTCGAGGCGGTCGGGATTCAAGGCAACACGGAGGACATAGGGCTGGAGGCGGCGGGCGTAGCCACCGAGCGCGGATTCATCGTCATCGACGAGGGGATGCGGACCAACGTGCCGTCGATCTTCGCCATCGGTGACGTGACCGGCAAGCTCCCGCTGGCCCACGTCGCCTCCGCCCAGGGCGTGGCCGTGGTCGAGGCCCTGGCGGGCCTGGACACCGCGCCGCTGGATTACGGCATAGTGCCTCGAGCCGTCTACTGCCAGCCCCAGGTCGCAAGCTGGGGGCTGTCCGAAGAAGCGGCGAGGGAGGCCGGCCACGAGATCCAGGTCGGCAGGTTCCCCTTCACCGCCAACGGAAAGGCACTCGGGCTGGGCGAGCCCCAGGGGTCGGTGAAGCTGGTGGTGGATGCGCGCTACGGGGCGATCCTCGGCGCTCACCTCATCGGCCCGGACGTCACGGAGCTGCTGGCGGAGCTCTCCATGACGCGCGCCCTAGAGGGCACCGCGGATGAGCTGGGGGCGATGGTGCACGCGCACCCGTCACTATCTGAAGCCTTGAAGGAAGCGGCCCTGGCCGCCAGGGGCCAGCCGATCCACCTGTAGCGGGCCGTCCCTCCGACCGGGTCCCCCCGCCCCACATGTGTGCTCGATGAAAGGAACGCCCGTGCAGGTCAAGGAAGAGAGCAAGACCCAGGCCAGCGAACTGGTCCAATACTATCGGCAGATGCAACTGATCCGCCTCTTCGAGGAGCGGAGCGGCGAGATGTACATGGCTGGAAAGATTCGCGGCTTCCTCCACCTGTACATCGGCGAGGAGGCCATCGCGGTTGGCGTGGCGGCGGCGCTGGCGCCGCAGGACTACATCGTCACCCACTACCGTGACCACGGCCACGCCCTCGCCCGTGGCCTGGAGCCACGCGCCATAATGGCGGAGCTGTTCGGCAAGGCCACTGGGGTCAGCCTAGGCCGCGGCGGGTCCATGCACCTCTTCGATGCGTCTCGCAACTTCGCGGGCGGACATGCCATCGTGGGCGGCCACCTGCCCATGGCCACAGGTCTGGCGCTCGCGTCCAAGCAGCTTGGCGAGGACCGCGTCATCGTCGTCTTCTTCGGCGACGGCGCCATCAACGAGGGCGAGTTCCACGAGTCGATGAACCTGGCGGCCGTGTGGAAGCTTCCGGTCCTCTTTGTCCTGGAGAACAACTTCTATGGGATGGGCAGCCACATCGACCGGACGTTCGCGGGAGGCCGGGAGGTGTACCGGGCCGCGGACCACTACCGGATGGCCACGCGTCGCATCGACGGCATGGACGTGGTGGAGGTGAAGGAAGCCGTGGCGGACGCTTTGGGACAGATCCGCGGCGGGGCGGGGCCGTTCTTCCTGGAAGCCGTGTGCTATCGGTTCCAGGGCCACTCGATGGCCGACCCGGTGTCCTACAGGGAGCGGGCTGAGGTTGACGAATGGCGGCCCAAAGACCCCATCGCGCAGGTCCGAGCCCATCTCCTGAAAGCGGGCGTGGCCACGGACGAGACGCTCAAGCGCCTCGACGAAGAGATCGCCCTGACGGTTGAGGACGCGGTCCAGTTCGCGGAGTCCAGCCCCGAGCCGGACCCCGAGTCGATCTTCGACCACATCTACGCTTGAGACCCGATCCAACGGCCGAAGCAACAACCCTCGGCACCTCACCTGGGGCGCCGGCACCACGGAGGGAACGTTGGCGCAGCTGACTGTTCGAGAAGCAATCGCCCTGGGGCTGCGGGAGGCTCTGGACCGTGACCCGCGCGTACTGATTATGGGCGAGGACGTAGGAGCCTACGGCGGCGCGTACGCCGTCACCCGCGGGTTCCTGGCCGAGTACGGACCGGACCGCATTATGGACACGCCAATCTCCGAGGCCGGGTTCGTCGGCGCCGGACTTGGGGCGGCCATGGGCGGCCTCAAACCGGTGGTGGAGGTTATGACCATCAACTTCAGCCTCCTGGCCTCGGACCAGATCGTCAACCACGCCGCCAAGATCCACTACATGTCCGGCGGCCAGTACGCGTCGCCGCTCATCGTCCGGACGGTCACCGGGGGAGGCGCGGGGCTCGCGGCCACCCACTCCCAGAGCTTTGAGGGATGGTACGCCACCATCCCCGGCCTGAAGGTAGTCACCCCCTCCACGCCCTACGACGCCTTGGGGCTGCTCCGCAGCTGCTTCAACGATGGCAACCCCATCCTGTTCGCCGAGCATGCGCTCCTCTACGGGGTTCGCGGCGAGGTGCCTGACGAGTACTACGAGGTCCCCCTGGGGAAGGCCAACGTCCAGCGCCTCGGCACTGACGTGACCCTGGTCGCCTACGGGCGCATGGCCCACGTAGCGCTCCGCGCCGCGGAAGAGCTATCGGCGCGCGGGGTGGAGGCCGAGGTGGTGGACCTGCGGTGCCTTCGGCCGCTGGACGTGGACACCGTTGTGGAATCCGTGCGCAAGACGCACCGCTGCCTGGTGGTGGAGGAGGCGTGGGCCACCGGCGCCTTCGGCGCGTACGTCGCCTATCGAGTGCAGCGCGAGGCCTTCGACGACCTGGACGCCCCCGTCATCCACATTGGCGGCGTCGATGTCCCGGCCCCCTATGCCCGCAATCTCGAACAGATCTCGATACCGAGCGAGGCGACCGTGCTCCAGGCAGTCGCGGACGAGTTCGGACTCTAGTCCGACCGAGCCCCGACGCCGCGCGACGGTCGACAGACAATCTTCACGGAGGGCTCCATGGCTAGCACGATCGTCATGCCTCAGATGGGCTACGACATGCAGGAGGGCCGCCTCGTCAAGTGGCTCAAGCAGGAAGGCGACCCCGTGGCGCGGGGCGAGGACATCGCGGAGATCGAGACGGACAAGGCGGTGGTGCCCATGCCCGCCTCTGCGGAGGGCGTCCTCCGCCGGGTTCTGGCGGCCGAGGGCGACATGGTGCCCGTGGGCCAGCCCATCGGCATCGTCGGAGGCGGCGACGAGGAGATCACCGCCGAGCTCCCTCCCGCTGCGCCCCCCGCCGAAGCGGCATCCACTCCACGCCCCGCCGAGGCGGTCGCGCCCGCACCTGCCGCCGCGACGCCCCCAGCCGAGGTTAAAGCATCGCCGGTCGCCCGTCGGCTCGCCGCCGAGCTTGGAGTCGACCTGGGCGTGGTAACCGGGTCCGGCCCCGGCGGCCGCATCACGGAGCGCGATGTCCGCTCCTACCAGCCTTCCCCCGAGCCCGTGGCGCCGTCGGCCCCCACCGCGCCCACCACGCCGACGGCCGACGGAGAGACCCGCATCGTCGAGCTCACTCGGATGCGGCAGGCTGTCGCCCGCACCACGGCCCGCAGCGCCCAGGAAGCCCCCCACTTCTACATTGTCTCGGAGGTGGACATGGGAGCGGCCATGGCGTTGCGCCGGCAGATGAACGAGTCCCTGGAGGCCCAGGGCGGGCGGGTCAGCGTCAACGACTTCATCATCAAGGCGTGTGCTCTGGCCCTCCAGCAGCACCCCAATTTCAACGCCACTTTTCACGGGGACCGGATAGAGGTCCACGCCGCCGTCAACATCGGGGTGGCCATCGACATGGGTGGGGAGGGGCTGATCCAGCCCGCCATCTTGAACTGCGAAGCCCGCTCACTGCCGGACATCGCGCGGGCAAGCCGCGACCTGGCGCAGCGGGCGCGAGAGAACCGCCTGCGCACCGACGAGTACACCCAGTCCACGTTCACCGTGAGCAACCTGGGAATGTTCGATGTGGACAGCTTCACGGCGATCATCGCGCCCCCCAACTGCGCCATCCTGGCGGTGGGGTCGGTGCAGCCGCACCCGGTGGTCCGGGACGGCCAGATCACGGTGGCGCAGATGATGAAGATCACGCTATCGGTTGACCACCGCTCTAACGACGGCGCGGGGGGGGCACGCTTCATCGGGGAGATCAAGCGTCTACTGGAGAGCCCTGTGAGCCTGGTTCTCTAGCGCCGGAGCGTGGCGGAGCGACACGCCACTGCACCGGAGAGCGTCCCATTTGGGAATGCTCACACTCCCATGATGCTGTAGCCCGCGTCCACCGGGATCACCGCCCCCGTCACCCCCGACGACAGATCTGTGCACAGGTAGAGCGCGCTGCCCGCCACGTCGTCGAGCGTGATTACCCGCCCCATCGCCGCGCGCTCCCCGTGGATGCGCTTCATGTCCCGGTAGCCCGAGATGACCCGCGAAGACAGCGTGTCCAGCGGCCCCGCCGAGATCGCGTTCACGCGGATGTTGCGCGGACCGTACTCGGCGGCGAGCTGCCTCACGCCGTTCTCCAGCGCCGCCTTGGCGGTGCCCATGACGTTGTAGCCGGGGAAGACCCGCTCCGCCGCCAGGAAGCTCATCGTCAACACGGCGCCGCCCTCCGCCATCAGCGGCGCGGCGTGGCGCACTATCGGCAGCAGCGAGTACGCGCTGACCTCCAACGCCACCCGGAACCCCTCTCGGCCGGTGAGCGAGTAGTCGCCCCCCAGGTCATCCCGCTGTGCGAATGCGATGCTGTGGACGACCACCGCCAGTGATCCCATCTTCTCCGCCACCTGCTGGTAGAGCGCCTCAAGCTGAGCGTCGTCGGTGACATCGCACTCGAAGAGCGAGACGTCGCCAAGGCCCTCGGCAAGCTGCGCGACGGGCTCCCGCAGCCGCTCGTTCTGGTACACGAGGCCGACGCCCGCGCCCGCGCGATGAAGCGCCTGCGTGATGGCCCACGCGATGCTCCGGTGGTTCGCCACTCCAAAGATCAGGGCGTTCTTGCCGCTGAGGTCGACCGGGTACATGAGGCCTCCTGGAGGCTGAGCTTGGGGGCCAAGGCCCCGCCGTCTGTCTTATGTCGAGTCTGCCCGAGCTTCGCAGGCTGCATGATACCACGGCTGTCCGCGAGCGCGCCGCCCGCCTACCACCACGCAACGTCGTCCGAGGGGCCGCGCGGCCTCTGAGGCGGGGTCACCCAGGGTAGTGCGTGGAGGTACTTCCAGCCGCTGTCCGCGAACATGACCACGATGTTCCCCCGCTCCATCTGCGTCGCAAGGCGCAGCGCGGCGTGGAGCGTGGCTCCAGACGAGATGCCGGCGAACAGGCCCTCGCGCTCCACCAGCGTGCGCACGCAGTCGAAGGCCGCCTCGCTGCCCACCAGCATCCGTCCGTCCATGAGCCCCATGTCCAGCAGCGGCGGGACGTAGCCCTCATCCAGGCTGCGGATCCCCTGGAGCTGGTCGCCGAAGCGTGGCTCCACGCCCACGATCCGCGTCTTGGGATTCCGCTCCTTGAGCCGGCGGCCCACCCCAGTCACCGTGCCCCCCGTCCCGATCCCCGCCACGAAGGCGTCCACCTGCGGCAGGTCGCGCAGTATCTCTGGCCCGGTGGTCTCGTAATGGACGCGTACGTTGGCGGCGCTGGAGAACTGCCCGGCGAACCACCACCCGTTTTCCGCGGCCAACCGCTGGGCGATCTCGATGGGACCCTTCATGCCCGCCCTGGGCTGCGCCCACTCGATCCCCACCCCAAAGAGCGTCAGCAGGTCCGCCATGCCCGGCGCGATCTGCTCCGGCACCACTGCCCGAACCTTGTAGCCTCGCTGCTTGGCCACCGCCGCGAGCGCGATCGCTGTGTTCCCCGTGCTGGCCTCCACTATGGTCTGGCCCGGTCTCAGAGCCCCGCCTTCCTCCGCGTACCGGACCATATAGGCCGCCACGCGATCCTTCACGCTGCCCGTCGGGTTGTTCCCTTCCAGCTTGGCGAACAGGCGGACCCCCGGCACGTGGCTCATGCGCGTCAATTCGACAAGCGGCGTTCCGCCAACGTTGTCCAGCAGGGTCGGGTGGGGCACGCCTCGTCTCCTGAGCAGGTGGGCCTCCCGCGCCTTGGCGCCAGGGGAATTCGTAGGATAGCACCATCCCTCACGCCGGGGGAAGCGCCAACGCCGGCGCTCTGGCGCGCGAATAGGCGGAGCCGCCCGCGCCCGTGAATAGGCGGAGCCGCCCGCGCCGTGGTAGCATGGTCACACCGCTCGGGATTCCCCGAGGCAGCCTGGGACCACAGGGAGGCAGGCATGGTTCTGGAGAGGCTGAGGCTCGACGGCAAGGTTGCCATCGTGACGGGAGGCGGCACGGGTCTCGGGAAGGCAATGGCGCTTGCCATGGCCGGAGCGGGCGCAGACGTCATCGTGTCCGCGCGACGGGAAGCGCCGATCGAGGCGGTCGCGGAGCAGATCGCGGCCACGGGGCGGCGCGGCATGGCCATCCAGACCGACGTGACGGACTCCTCCCAGGTCCAAGCGATGGTGGAGCGAGTGATGGCGGAGTTCGGCAAGATCGATATCCTGGTCAACAACGCTGGCGGCGGCGGGGGCGCGGCTCCGGATCGTACGCTCTTCGACATCACCGACGAGGACTGGCGCAAGGGCATCGACACCAACCTGACCGGCGCATTCTACTGCTCCCGCGCCGCCGCCGCCCACATGGTCGAGCGGAAGAGCGGCTCGATCATCAACATTGCCTCGGGCCACGGGATGCGCGGCGCTCCAAACAGCTTCATGTACAACTCCGCCAAGGCGGGAACCATCACCTTCACCAAGTCGCTTGCCCTCTCGCTGGTGGGAGACAACATACGGGTTCATTGCATAGTGCCCGGCTTCGTCGCGCAGAACGACCCGGAGAGCGACGAGGACTGGCAGCGGCTGCGGGAGCGGGGGCGGTTCGTGCCCGTGGGGCGCATCGGCTACGCCTCGGAGCTTGGTCCTCTGGCGGTGCTGCTCGCCTCCGACGCCTCCAGCTACACCACGGGGCAAAGCTTCGTCATCGACGGCGGCGGGCTCCAGGGAGCGATCGCGCCGATCCAGCTCGCCCCCAACGTCCCGCTGTGATCCGACGCTCGCCGACCGAAGAAGGAGGGCACGATGGTCGTAAGCGGGTTTGACCTGAGTGGGAAGAAGGCCCTGATGGTGGGGGCCGGCTCTCAGGTGGGCCGCGCCATCTCCCTGGCTCTGGCCGAGGCCGGCGCCGATGTAGCGCTCACCTCCTGCACTACGGACGCCGCCGAGGGACGGGCGCTCGAGGCTTGCGCGGGGGAGCTGGCGGGCATGGGCTGCCGCGCCGCCGTACTCTCGGTCGACGTAACGAGCGAGCAGGAGGTTCACCGGATGGTGGACGAGGCGGTCGCCAGCCTGGGCGCCATCGATATCCTGGTGAACAACATCGACTTGCCCTTCGCCAAGCCCCTGGTGGAGACCACGGCGGAGGAGTGGGCCAGGACCATGTCGATGAACCTCACGTCTGTCTTCCTGACCGTCAAGCACGCGGCCCAGCACATGCTTCGTCGCGGCAAGGGCAAAATCGTCAACGTCACGTCCCAGCTTGGGGAGCGCGGCCTGCCGAACTCCAGCGCCTACGGTGCGGCCAAGGGCGGCGTGGTGCTGCTCACGAAGGCCGCGGCACAGGAATGGGGGAAGCAAGGGATCAGCGTCAACGCCATCGGGCTGGGCTGGATGGACGGCGATGCGCTGGCGCAGTCCGCCAACGAGGAGCTTCGCTCCCGGCTCGCTCGCTACATCCCCATGCAGCGTATGGGGCAACCGGACGAGGTTGGGCCGTTGGCCGTGTATCTGGCCTCCGATGCCTCCGACTTCATCACCGGCCATACGCTCTACCTGGACGGGGGCGTGCTATCGCGCCTGTGAGCGGCCAGCGGCCGCCTGCAAGCTTGCAAGCTGTTCTGCGGTCGGCGGGTGGGCGCGGCTTGGGGTGCCCGCTCCCGCTCATGGTGGGCTGGTCGAAGTACGGACTCCGGCCTTCGACAGGCTCAGGCCGAACGGAAGATGCCCGCTCGTGGTGAGCTTGTCGAACCACTAATAACGGGCGCGGGCCGGCAAGCCGGCTTCGCGGACGGGTCTTGCCGAATACAGGTGTTTATGGCAACATGGTGGCTGACTGCGTCGGGGAGTGGGTCGTGAATGTCGTCGATACCCAGAACCTGACCAAGATATACGAGTCGCGCCAGATCGCGCTGAACGGGGTCACGCTCCAGGTTCCGCAGGGGTCCATCTACGGACTCATCGGGCCGAACGGGGCTGGCAAGACCACAGCGTTGCGGCTCATCCTCGGTCTTCAGAAGCCGACCGCCGGCACCGTCACGGTGTTCGAACGACCCATGCTGATTTCCTCCGGGGCCCTCCGCAGCAAGATCGGCTTCCTCTCCCAGAGCGGACGGTACCCGCCCGACATGACGCCCATAACCTACTTGGACCTCACGGGGCGGCTCTTGGGCGTATCCGCGGATACTCGAAAGCCCCGCCTGTCCGCCCTCCTGCACGCGGTCGACCTGCTTCAAGCGTCGTCGCAGCGCATCGAGCACCTGTCCACCGGACAGAGAACCCGGCTGGGCCTTGCAGCGTCGCTGATGAACGACCCCGACCTCCTGCTGCTGGACGAGCCGACGATCGGTCTGGACCCCGAAGGCCGGAACTACACGATCGCGCTCCTCAAGGAGCTACGGTCCCACGGCAAGTCCGTCATCGTCTCCACCCACATCCTCCCCGACGCCGACCAGGCGTGCGACTACGTGGGGGTGATCAACCACGGCAAGCTGGTATTCAGCGGCTCCGTTCAGGACATGAAGAACCTGGCCTACCTGAACACCGTGGAGCTGACGGTGGATGGGGACGTGGCGCCAGTGGTCAACAGCTTGAGCGCGCAGCACAACGGGCTCCACTTCGAGCGCCCCGATTCGCAGCGGCTCCGCGTCTCGTTCGACCACAAGTCGGACTTCGGCGTGGAGCTGGGCCGGGTCCTGGAAGCGTTCTCCCAGCACGGTATCACCCTCACCGCCGTCCACCCCGCGGGCGAGATGGAGGACGCATTCCTCAGGCGGCTGGCGGAGGACCGGCTGCGGGGCTTTGCCCGCGCGTTCGAATTGAAGCAGTCGCCAATGGATTACCCCCTGGAGCAGCTCTCAGAGCCGGCCTCCGAGGCGGGACCCACGGAGCCAGTGGAAGCCGCCAAGACGGAGATTCAGCCTTGAGCCCGTTCCTGGTTCTCCTCCAGTACGACTTCGGGGTGCTGGCGCGCTCCTGGGTCGTCCGCTTCTGGTTCGCCCTCACGGTGGTTGGCGGCATTGTGGCGGTCGTGGTCTCCACCTATTACTTCGACCAGACCTCTTTCCTGATGTCGTGGGCGCTCGTGATGTACGCCGCCCTGGGCGGCTTCGTGGTCTTGGTGATCAGCACCAGCGCCATCTCGGTGGAGCTTCCATTTCTCGGCGACGCGGTCCTCAGCCGCGGCATCGCACCCACGCCGTACGTTCTTGCGAAGCTGGTGGCCCGCGCGCTTGCGGTCCTGGCGATGTTCCTGGTGGTCGCCGGCCCGACAGCGTTCCTCATGCAGGGCCAGGCGCTCAACAACGACATGGTGGCCTCGGGCATCCTGGTTGCCATGGCCTACTGGTCGTTCATGCTGACGGTCCTGGTGTTCCTGGGGATCACCTTCAGCGTCCTCTTCTCCAACACGCTGGTGGGAGTCGTGGTCCTGGCGGTCATGTGGTACGGGTCACTGGCGGCCCTGGCGTGGCGCTACGCCGGTTCGCTGGACCAGCACGGCATCCTGGGCGGGCTCCCGCTGGTGCTGCAAGGAAAGTCGCTCACCATCGAGGTTTCGACGATCATCGCAATGGGGGTCGTGGCGCTGGTGGTGCTGCCCATCGTGGCGGTCCGCGTCTTCGCCACCCGCGACCTGTAGGGCGCCCGCCCTCGCCGACCGGCGTCGCAGCGTCCGGCTCGCCCTCCCGCCACGACCCAGCGCCACCTTCCTGGACCAGCCACGAGCGCGGCGTACCGGGAACCAATGGTATCCAGCCGCCATTGACGGTTCCCGCGACCCATTCCGAGTGGAGGTTGTGACATGGCGGACGGACCCCTCAGGATCGGTGTGATCGGGGTCGGGTTTGGCACGCAGGTGCAGATACCGGCGTTCCAGTCCGAGGGCCTTGAGGTGGTGGCCGTGCGTGCCCGTCGAGAAGAGCGGGCCCGGGAAGCCGCCCATCGCTTCGGCATCCCCCGCGCGCTCACCGACTACCGGCGGCTCCTGGAAATGGACGACGTGGACGCGGTCAGCGTGGTCGCGCCCCATGCCCTCCACCGGGAGATGGCGGAGGCGGCGCTGGCTGCCGGGAAGCACATCATTTGCGAGAAGCCGTTTGCCGTCAACGTGGAGGAGGCCCGCTCAATGCGGGACGCGGCGCGCCAGAGCGGCCTAACCGCCATGATCGCCCACGAGTTCCGCTGGGCGCCCCAGCGATCCTACGTGCGGGAGCTGCTGGACCAAGGATACATCGGCAGGCTCCGGTTCGCCCACGCCAGCCTGTTCGTCGGGCCGCGCAGGGCGGCCGGCGACCCTCGCCCCATGCTGGAGCCGGACCTGGGCCGCCACGGGGGGTTCCTGTGGGGCCTCGGCTCCCACTACATCGACGCGTTCCGCCATTGGTTCGGCGACATCGTCCACGTGCAGGCGACGATGCGCTCCCACGTGCCCGAGCGAATAGACCCGACCACCCAGGCCATCCGCCGGACAGAGACCGACGACGCCTCCGGGCTCATGCTGGAGTTCGAGGAGGGCGGCTGGGGCGTCCTGACCGGCAGCAGCGCCGCTCCATTCGGCCAGGGGGCGTCCACCGAGGTTTTCGGTGACGAGGGCTCACTATCGACGCCGCAGCCAGCGCCCGGCTTCAACACTCCCCCCGACGGCCGGGTCCACGGCGCGCGCCTGGGCGACGCGGACCGTCAGGAGCTTCCGATGCCCGAGCGCTTCCGCCCCTTCGACGACGACCGCGACGGCCGCTTGATGGCCTTCCGACTGATGGTCCGAGAGTTCGTGCGCGGTGTCCGAGATGGCGCTTCCCCCTCGCCGAGCTTCGAGGACGGCTACCGGTGCCAGCAGGTGCTGGACGCCGCCGTGGAGTCGGCGCGGACAGGGAACGGAGTGGCGATCACCCTGGACTGACGCCGCCCCAAGCCTGGGCGCAGGGCGCGCCCTGCCCG
>CAYTEC010000007.1:20267-37208 GCA_964436745.1 uncultured Dehalococcoidia bacterium
CGCCCTGCCCGGCCTCAGTCGTATCCTAGGCGCTCCAGGTCGGCATCGGTCCATCCCAGGTGGTGGGCGATCTCGTGCACCACGGTCACCCGGACCTCCTCCGCCAGCTCGTCCCGAGTGCCGCAGACGGCCTCCAGTGGCCTCTGGAAGAGGGTTATTCGGTCGGGCAGCGCCATGTTGTAGCCATCGCGTTCAGTCTGGGGAACGCCCTCGTAGAGACCCAGCAGCCCGTAGCGGTCCCCTTCTTCGGTGTATTCGAGCTGGTCGCGCGACGGCCATTCCTGCACCATGACGGCCACGTTCTCCAGGACAGCCAGTACGTCCACCGGGAGCGCGTCCACGGCGCTCGCCACCAGTCGCTCGAACCTGCGGGGGGTCAGACGGACGGCCACTGGTTACCCCGCCCCTACTCTTGCGCGGATCGCCTTGAGCCGCTCGACGTTCTCCCGGTCTGGGCCGTTGCCCTCGAAGCCGGGGACCTCCAGCAGGAACGGCACGTCGCGGAAGGCCGGGTGCGACAGCAACGTCCCAAAGCCCTCAGTGCCAATATGCCCCTCCCCGATGTTCTCGTGGCGGTCCACGCCGCCGCCCAGGGGAATCTTAGAGTCGTTGGCATGGAACGCCACCAGGTTCGCAAGGCCGATCTCGCGATCGAACTCCTCCACGGTCCTCTCGAGGCCGTCGGGGTGGGCGATGTCGTACCCGGCGGCGAGGGTGTGAGCGGTGTCAAGGCAGACCTTCACGCGGGGGTCGCCGACGCCCTTCATGATTCGGCCGATCTCCGCGAATCCGGCACCGATGTGGTTGCCCATGCCAGCGGCGTTTTCGATGACCAGCCACGGCCCCGAGGGAGATCGCTCCAGCACCTGGACGAGGGCGGCGACCTCCTGGTCCATGACCGCTTCGTAGCCCGCCCCCATGTGACTACCGCTGTGGAAAATTACGCCCAGCGCTCCGATCCGCGCCGCGCATTCCATGGAGGCGGCGAGCGCGCCGATGGAGCGCTCGAGCAGGGCCGCGTCCGGGCTGCCGAAGTTCATCAGGTAGGTCCCGTGGAGGAAGGCGGGGACGATGCCGGTCTCCTCGCTCCTCTGCCGGAAGGCGGCCACGACCTGCTCCAACACCGGCTTCCCGGTCCAGCGCCGAGGGGGCGAGCAGAAGAGCTGCACGGCCTCGGCGCCGATCTCCTGGGCACGGTCGATGGCCTTGTCCAGCCCCCCTGCGCCGGAAACGTGCGCGCCGATCTTCAGGGAACCCCCCTTCCAGTCTCTGGGACTGTTCTGGATTACTCTCCCGATTGGCGACGAACCTCTTCCGCCACATCCCAGAGCGACTGCGACGAACCCTCAAGTGCCCAGAAACCGTATCCGTTCAGACCCCCACTCGGAAATGGGATGCTGTACTCAACGCGCATATGTTCACAAAGTCTGGACAAGGAATATGGTTGGCCATCTTTCTCCCAGATGACGTTCTACTGGTTGAGAGGGTCACCGGCGAAACGAGCCCTGAACATCGGATCATCCGAGCCGGTCTCATCAAGACCAATGTAGGGGAGGATCAACCTGATGACATCTCCTCCCTTGATGACGTTGTTCCGCCACAGTATGCGGACAGTCCGTTCGCGCCTTGTCGCCTCCCGCGCTACTCCCACAGCGGCAGCAGCCTGGCGGCGGATCCTCACCTGATAGTCAGAGGCTTGGGCAAGGGGTATGACTTGCGTCATATCGATCAAAACATCATCGCCCAATCTGTACGGCCTCATCTCCACACATCTGATGTCGATCCCCTTGTCGATCAACCAGAGAACCGCAGTTGTCAGCTCTCTTGAAAACCCTGCTGACATCAGGATGATCCTAGGAGAGCCGCCGCCAATAACCCCAGCGACGCTCTCCTCGTCTGTTCCAAGGAACGAGAGCAGCCTGTTCTTGGCTTCTTCATCGATATGTCGCGCTTTGACGTATGCGTCATGGGCGCGCACCATGTCATCGAAAGTCATGCCAGCCACCATTGCGGCGTACCGCACGGCCTGGAGGTCCATGAAGCCTCCATCATCGGTGCGTTTGAGTTCAATAACCACAATCTGGCCCTCGGAGTCCAGGGCCAGAAGGTCGATCCGTCTGCGGCTTTCCTCCCACTCGCCATACTCTTCAGCGATCACAAACAGACCTAGTTCTATCGCTTCCGGGTGGTCTCTCAGAAGTGCCTGGAGATCAGCCCGCTCCTTTAGGTCTTCCAGAGCGTACTGAGTTGCCGGAATCTGTGTGAGGGAGTTTCCTTGGATCCTGCAAAGCGCCACGGCGGCTACCCCGACCCCAGCCGCACGACGATCTCCCACTCCTCCACGGTCACCGGCTGGACCGAGAGCCGGCCGCCCCGGGCCGAGACGAGGACCATCGATTCCAGGCCGGGCGCCCCGCGTATCTCCGCCAGCGTGACCGGCCGGTGGAAGGCGCCATCCGCCCGGATGTCCACCACATACCACCGGGGCTGGTTGGGGGTGCTCTTCGCGTCGAACTTGGGGAACGCCGCGTCGAGGGCGGTGGCGTCGGCGTACCCGGCCCGCGTCACTACGGCCGTGCCGACGACCGCGACGGACTTCGCGCCGCTGTGGTAGAACAGCACGCCGTCTCCGGCCCCGATCTCGTCCCTGAGGTAGTTGCGGGCGGTGTAGTTGCGCACCCCGTCCTATTCCGCAGTCGCGCCGGGCTCGTTCGCCAGGTCATCGAACGAGTAGGCGCTGGGCTCCGACTTGAACAGCCAGTATCGACGCTCGGGCATTCCCCCACCCTTCGGCCACCAACGCCCATGCCTCGGGCAGCGGCGCGCACATTATAGTGGATAGCCATCTCGTCGTGGGGTTGGTAGAATGCGGGCGCAGGAGCCCGTGTGGAGGAGCCACGATGAAGGCGCTCATTCTGGAAGAGCCGGGAGACACGCCGGAGCTGGCCGTGAGGGACGTGCCGACCCCCGTCATCGGCGCGCGCGACGTGCTGGTGAAGGTGGCCGCGGCCGGGGTGTGCTACCACGACATCCTGGTGATGCGAGGTGTGCTGCGCCGCGGCGTGAAGCCCAAGGTGGTCCTCGGCCACGAGTTCGCCGGGGAGGTGGAGGAGTGCGGCGCCCTGGTCTCGACGGTCTTCCCGGGCGACCAGGTGGTGTCCATCCTCACGAGCGCCTGCGGGGCGTGCGTACGCTGCGCGCAGGGCCAGGAGCACCGCTGCCTGAACGGCGAGGGCATCGGCCACGGCGCGGACGGGGCCTTCGCGGAGTACGTGCGGGTGAGCGAGGCGAGCCTGGTCAAGCTGCCCCTGGGGGCCGACACGGTCGCGGCATGCGTCTACGCCTGCCCGATGGGCGTGGCCCTCCACTCCCTGGAAGCGGCGGGGCTCCGACCGGGGGAGAGCGTCGTCGTGACAGGCGCGGGCGGCGGCCTGGGTGTCCATACGGTGCAGCTTGCACGAGCCCTCGGCGCGCGGGTATTCGCCATCACGACTTCCGAGGAGAAAGAAGAGCGACTCCGGGAGGTGGGCGCCCACGAGGTCATCGTCGCGCCGGACCTGGAGTTCGGTGAGATCGTGCTCGCGCTGACGGAGGACCTGGGCGCGGAGGTCGCGATCAACACGCTGGGGGCCATCGGCTTCGAGGGGTGCTGGACCGCGATGGGCCAGTACGGGCGCATGGTGCTGGTGGGGGATATTCGGGGCGGCCAGGTGCCGCTCTCCCCGGCGGAGCTGCTATTCAAGGACGCGAGCCTCATCGGCGTCTCCGGCGCATCCCGAGCACAGGTCCGAGCGGTCGCCAACATGGCCGCCGCGGGCCTGGTGCAGCCCGTCATCTCCCAGACGTTCCCTCTGGAGCAGGCATCGGAGGCATACGCCCTGATGCGGGCGAAGGGGAGCTTCGGGCGGCTGGCGCTCGTACCGGGGTGAACCGGCGGAGCGAGGCGTGGACGACGACAATCGGACCGTAGGCAGAGGGCGCAGAGCGAGGAGGCGACAGCATGGAGTACCAGCACATCCTCTGGGAGCTTCGGGACGACGGGGTCGGGGTGATGACGTTCAACCGCCCCGACACGCTGAACGCGATCAGCCAGCGGATGCTCCACGAGATGATGGACGTGTTCGACACCATCGAGCGGAACGACGCCGTGAAGGTCCTGGTGATCACCGGGACCGGGCGCGGGTTCTGTAGTGGCGCGGACCAGCGGAGCACGCGCGAGGACATGTTCGAGGAGCTCGGCCGCCAGGACCGGCGCCGGTTCACCGCATCGCCCATTGGAGCCTACGCGGTCATGCCCCAAGCCCTGGCCCGCTGCCGCATCCCCGTGATTGCGGCGGTGAACGGGATAGCCGCTGGAGGCGGGCTGTCCATCAGCCTGGGGTGCGACATGCGGATCGTATCTACGGAGGCGCGCTTCTCGGCCATCTTCATCAGGCGTGGCCTCAACCCGGACACCGGCACCAGCTTCTACCTGCCCAGGCTCATCGGCAGCGCTAGGGCGATGGAGATGTCGATGACCGGCGATTTCGTCGAGGCGGAAGAGGCGCTGGCGATTGGGCTGGTCAACCGCGTCGTCGAGCCGGACCAGCTCATGCCTGCGGCCCTGGAGCTCGCGAGCCGGCTGGCCAGCGGGCCGTCGGTAGCGATCGAGCTGACGAAGAAGCTCATCAAGGCGAGCCTCGACAATACGTTCGACACGCAGCTCAGCTACGAGGCATGGGGCGCCAGCGTGTGCGGCACCACGGAGGACCGCAAGGAGGGAGCCCAGTCCTTCCTGGAGAAGCGGCCGGTCGCGTTCAAGGGACGATGACCGGGCAGGGCGTGCCCCGCACCCAAGCTGGGGACATGCCACACGGTCCGCCCAATCGTGGTTCGAAAGCCAGGCCACGACCTGCCGGGGACTCACTCCGAACGGCCCTTCCCCGTTCCCCCTTCGACAGGCTCTGGGTGAGCGGCCCCTGCGAACCAATGACACCGAGAACCCCCGCCGGAGGGGTGGCAGATGACGCAGCGCACGTGTACCGTGCATTCCCTGGGACGGGTCCCGTATCCCCGCGCTCTGGACCTGCAACGTCACCTGGTGGCGCTTCGCGCGGAGGGGGCCATCGGCGACGCGCTGCTGCTGTTGGAGCACCCCCATGTGTACACGCTTGGGCGGCGGGGCAAGCACTCGGACGTGCTCCTGTCGCCGGAAGCGCTTGCGAAGTTGGGCGTCCCACTGGTCGAGACGGACCGTGGCGGCGAAGTGACCTACCACGGTCCGGGCCAGCTGGTGGCGTACCCGGTGCTGGACCTGCGGGAGTCCGGAGGGCCGGTGGCGTACGTGCGCTCGCTTGAGGCTGCGCTCGTGGCCGCGCTGGGGTCGCTCGGGGTGCCGGCCTGCACGCTGCCTGGGCTCACCGGCGTCTGGGTGAGGGGCGGGGCCGGGCGCGCGGACCGGAAGATCGGCGCCATCGGCGTGCGGATCACCCGGGGCGTCAGCAGCCACGGGTTCGCGCTGAACGTCAACACGGACCTGAGCTACTTTCAGCACATCGTGGCATGCGGCATCGAGGGGCTCGAGGTCACGTCGGTCGCCAGGGAGCTGGGCGGGAAGGTTGACCTGGGGCGGGTCGGCCAAGAGGTCGCGGGGGCCCTGGCTCACGAGTGGGGCGTAGCTCTGCGCTGGGCCGGGCCGGAGGAAACCGAGCGGCTGCTTGAGGGGGCGACGCCCGTTCCGGAGGCTCGGTCCCGCTGATGCACGGCTGCCGGCAGCCCGCCCCAGAGTCGGTGCAGGGCACACCCTGCCGGCTCTAGAACTCCTCCAGGATGATGAACCGGATGGAGGCCAGCAGGTCCTGCTGGTCCCGGATCTGGATCCGGATCGCCTCGTACTGCCGCCAGAGGTCTGGTGCCCACTCGTCGGCTTCATCCAGGAGAGCCAGCGCTTGCTCGAGGCGGTCGTCGGCCCCGTTCGCCGACTCCGTCCACGCCGCGATCTGCTCGTTGCTCCCCACGGCCTCGGCCTCCACCCACTCGTCGATGATGGTGTACATGGAGGCTGCGGCCTGGTACTCGAGCTCCTGGGCGCCGGCGGCCCGTGCGGTGGCCTCGGATTGCTTGTGGGTCGTAGCGAAGGGCGCGCGCAGGCGCTCGGGAACGATCACGGAGAGCGATTTGCTCCTGAATGCCGCATCCTCGGCCTGCTCCTTGGCCACGCCGAAGGCCTCGCTCGATGCCGAGAAGTAGGCCGCCGCCGCATCGTAGATCAGGTTGAGCGCCGCCCTGCTCCCCTGTTCGGCCAGGAGCGATCCATCGCCCAGGTTGGGGTTGAGCTCGTCGCCGATGACCGCCAGGAGCTCCGCCTGGAGCTTGAGGGTGGCGCCTATGGTCTCCTGGGACGCCTCGGCCTCCCGCAGCCGGTCGGCGAGATCGACGCCCTGCGCCTCTGCGGCATCCAACGACGACCGTTGCTCGAGGATGGTCGCGAGCGATGCGTCGAGAGAGGCCTGGACCGCGCTCTGAGCCGCGCTCGATGCGTCGGCGGCCTCGGTGGCTTCGGCAAGGGAGGCAGTGGCCGTGTCGAGCCGCGCCTGCAGACCCGTCCGGTCCACGCCCGCGTCACCGATCTGGACCAGCAGGGCCTCCACTCGGGCCTGTCCGTCACGGACCCGCGTCTGAAGCGCCACGATCTCCTGGGTCTGTCCCGCGCGCGCTTCCTCGAGCGACTCGACCTGCGGTCGGAGCACCGAATTGCCGACGCCATAGCCGATAACCGCCGCCACCGCGACCGCCAGCCCCACGATGATGCCTCGGACCATGGGTGCGCCTCCGAACCCTGGCAAATGTCGATCTATGGTAGCATAGCACTCCGTCAACCGTGAATACTCGAGCGCTGCCACGCGCGGCGCAAGGCCCCGGCGAAGGGAGTGGAGCGGGATGCCGCCGCTGGTCCTGATGCAAGACGTGAAGGTCCAGTTCGCGACACGCAGAGGCCTCTTCCGGTCGGACCTGGTGCGGGCGGTGGACGGCGTTTCACTGGCCCTCGAACCCGGAGAGACGCTATCGCTCGTGGGCGAGTCCGGCAGCGGCAAGACCACCCTCGGACGCGCCTCGCTCCGGCTCGTGCCCCTCGCCGAGGGCCGCCTGGTCTTCGATGGCCGGGAGCTGAGCTGCAACCGGGATTCCAGGCTGCTGTGGTTTCGCCGGCGGGCCCAGGCCGTCTTCCAGGACCCCTACTCGAGCCTAGACCCGTTCATGAGCGTCCAGCAGATCCTGGAGGAGCCACTGGCCGTCCACGGGCTAGGGGATCGCCTGGAGCGGGTCCACGACGTGCTCCAGGACGTGCGGCTCACCCCCGTGGACGAGTTCGCCGAGAAGTACCCCCACATGCTCTCCGGGGGCCAGCGACAGCGGGTAGGGATCGCGCGGGCGCTGATCTTGCGGCCCGACTACATAGTGGCGGACGAGCCCGTGTCGATGATCGACGCCTCGAGCCGCGTCGAGATTCTGGAGCTTCTGCGCGAGCTCCAAGCACGGTACCGGATCGCGTTTCTTTATGTCACCCACGACATCGCGACGGCGCGGTACTTCTCGGACCGGATGGCGGTCATGTACCTGGGGCGGATCGCCGAGCAGGCCACCCCGGCCTCCGTCCTGGACGACCCGCTGCACCCGTACACGCAGGCGCTGATCGCCGCCGTGCCGGAGGCTGACCCGACGAACCGGCTGCGGGAAAGGGACGTGGTGCCGGGGGAGCCGCCCAGCCCGGTCAACGTGCCGCCCGGGTGCCGCTTTCACCCGCGCTGCCCTCGCTTCATGCCGGGGGTGTGCGATGTCGCGGAGCCAGAGCTGGCGGAGGCGCGGCCGGACCGCCTGGTGGCGTGCCACCTGTACGGGGATGGGGACGCGTGATGCCGATGGCTCAAGCGCAAACCTCAGGCGACCAGCGCAGCCAGCACTCAAAGAGCTGACGGCGCACCACGGGACCCCAGTGCACCCGGTCCGGGCTGCCGATCTCGATCATCACTCCGAAGGCCCCCGTAGCAGCATGATGTGCTTGCACATTCCGAACTCGTCCAATTCACGCTGAGACCCAACTCCCACGCTTTCGGCTCCCTGTAATGGCTACCCGGATAACTCCCCAATTCTGTTCAGTCGCATGATAGCGGTCTGTCTGCCAGCGAGTCGCTGGAGGTTTGCGAGGGCTGGAGTAGCAGCCACCAGCCGATTCCATTGGGTCGCCCGATCTTCTCCCTCGACGGACTCTGCTCGTACCTGATACTGTTCGCGGCCAAGCCGAACCTCCGCCTCCAGATGAGCACGCAGGTTGAGTACCCGCGGCGGAAAGGATGCCTTCGCAAGGGGAACATCATGTACGATCAAGTCGTCGCCGTCTCGCAGACCATCCACCATCACCGTGCGCGGCCGGCCGCTGCGACGCCCCGTCGTGGTGAGAAGCAGATTGTCGCGACCGACCAACCGACCGCCCAGCAGTTGGTAGAGGCGGATGTGAATGGGCGTGATGATTCTCGGACGAACCCACCGAAGCATCGCAAACATCACCCGCGGCAATGGGCCCGGCTCTTCCCGTTGGCGGCTCTCCTGGCTCATAACCCACCCTCCGTCCGCGCACCCGCTCGCCTGGCACGCCGGGGCTGGGAAGCGGGGGCGGCACGTGACGCCGACCCTCTCCGTCGGCCCGGGCACGGCGTCAGACATCAGATGCTCAGCTAGGAAGCTCGGCTTGCCCCGGCTCGCGCAGCCAGCACCGCGCCACGTGCCCCGCGCGAACCTCGAACGACGGCGGCGCCTCCGCCGAGCACCGATCGAACGCATATGGGCAACGAGGGTGGAATCGACACCCCGACGGCGGGTCCGCCAGGTCCGGGGGCACGCCGGGGATGAACTCGGGCCGAGCCGAGGCGTGCAGCCGTGGGATGCTCGCCAGCAACCTCTCCGTGTAGGGGTGAGCGGGCCGGATCAGCACGTCCTCGATGCCCCCGAGCTCCATCGTCTGCCCCGCGTAGACCACCGCCAGCCGGTCGCAGACGTCGCTCGCCAGGGCGATGTCGTGTGTGATGAAGATGAGCGAGAGGCCCAGGTCGCGCTTGAGGCGCTTGAGCAGGTTCATGATCTGGGCCTGCACGCTGACATCGAGGGCGGACGTCGGCTCGTCCAGGATGACGAGCTTGGGGTCGCGGATCAGCGCCATCGCGATCACGACCCGCTGCTTCATGCCGCCGCTCAGCTCGTGAGGGTAGCGCTGGAACACCTCCGGCGCCAGCCCCACCATCTCGAACAGCCCCACCACCTTCCGGTGCGCCCCGCGCCTGCCCACCCCGCGGTCCAGCACCAGCGCCTCCGCGACCTGGTGACCCACGCGCAGCACCGGGTTCAGCGAGTTCATGGCGCCCTGGAAGGCCATCGAGATCACGTTGCCCCGGAACCGGCGCCGAAACTCCTCTTCACTCAGCCCCAGGACCTCCTCTGGACCGATGGGGCCAAGGTCGCCCGCTCTCTCCTCTTCCTGCTCCCCGTGCTCGTCTTCCTCTTCCTCGTCCCACCCGTACAGCGGCTCAGGGACATCCTTGCCGCTGAGCCGCACGCTCCCCCAGAGGGGCTCGGCGTTGCGCGGGAGCATCCGCATGAGGGCGAGGGCGAGGCTGCTCTTGCCGCTGCCCGACTCCCCGACGAGCCCCAGGGCCTCGCCCGCCTCCAGAGTGAACGACGCACCGTCCACGGCACGCACCAGGCCCCGCTCGGACCGGTAGGCGACGTGGAGGTCCCGAACTTCAAGCATTCGATTCTGTATTGGTGTCTCCATCGCCCGTCAGCTGAGTTCCGGATCTTTCCAGGCGCCGTCCCTGGGGCCACTGGTGGACTCTAGCACAGTTGAGGACGCACGCTCTTCCCACCCGCCCGCCCGGGCGAATCTGGGGGTTCCCCCCAGACCCCCGGGGGGGGCGCCGATCCTCCCCGTCCCGCTGGACGATGCCAAGGACCCGCTCAGCAGCTCACGCTCCCCAGGCTGGGTCAAGGGCAAGCCCTTGTGGGTCCAGGGCGTGCCCTGGTGCTAGCGCATGGAGCGTAGGCGCGGGTTCACCACCGGCTCCAGCCCCAGCGCCAGCAGCACGAACGCCATCGCCGTCAGCACGATGAGCAGCCCCGGAGGCAGCACCCACCACCAGTAGCCCACGTACACCGCCCCCGTGCGGAACCCCTGCTCCAGGATCTGCCCCCACGTCGGGATCGAGGGGTCACCGAGGCCCAGGAAGCTCAGCCCCGCCTCCGCCAGGATCGCCGCAGGGGTGAAGAAGATCATCTGGGCGAAGACGTAGGGCGCCGTCTGCGGAAAGATGTGGCGGAACATGATGCGCCAGCGCGACGCCCCCAGCGCGACGGTTGCCTCGACGAGCTGGCCGGACCGGAGCTGGAGCACCATGCTGCGGACCAGGATGGTCAGCCCCGGCCAGCTGAAGGCGACGAGCATCAGGATGATGAGCAGCAGGTTGGGGCCGAGCACGAACACCATGAAGATCAGGATGGGCAGCAGCGGGACGTTGGCGACGATGTCCGTGAGCCGCTGGATGACGCTGTCCACCCACCCGCCCGAGTAGCCGCTGATGACCCCCAGCGCCGTGCCGATGGCCGTGGTCAACGTGGACGCCAGCAGCCCGATGAACAGCGCCACCGGGAAGCCGAAGAGCAGCCCGACGGCCAGGTCCCGCCCCTGCTCATCCGACCCCATCACCCCGAACACCCGACCCCCGACCACCGCCTGCACCGACCCCACCGAGTCCCCCTCCGAGGCAACCGTCACGTCCACGACGAACGTGTATTCGCCTCGCAGCAGGTCGAACCTCAGGTCGTCCTCCCCAGTCGCGAGAACGCCGAAGGCCGCCTGCTCCCCCCCCATGCCCCTAAGATCGCGCTCGGTCACGCGCGCGCCGGACCGCTCGGTGTGGAAGTCGGCCAGCGCGCCCAGCACTGACGAGTCGGTATTGAGGAGTAGGCGTAGCGGCGTCTCGGAATAGCGAGCGATAGGCGCCTCCTCGCCCGACCGTGCGCCCGGCACCACGTGCCGCAGCAGCCGCACGGTCTCGCCATCCGGGCGGGCCAGCGACAGCGTCACCAGGGGCGGACGACCCTGGAAGGTGACGTCGGTTAGGGTGAACGAGAGGAACTGTGGAAACTCGTCATACGGGTGGTCGAAAGGCATCCGGTAGGTCATCAACCTGGCCGTGCCCGCTTGAACCACGTCCGTGGGCGACGTCGCGATGAGCGTCGAGGTCGCCGCGCGACTCCGCGTCGTGAACAGGTCGACCCACGCCGGCGGGACGGCCTTAGGGTTGTCCGCCCACACGGCCGGGTTGCTCCACCGCTGCGTCCCGAAATCGAGCGGGTACGCGACGAGCACGTAGGCGGAGATCGCCGCGAGCGCCAGGAGCAGGGCGATGCCCGCCTTCCCCGTGGCGCTGGAGGCCAGGACACGAAGCGCGTCGCCGAACCGGACGGTCATGCGTATCTCACGCGCGGGTCCAGCAGCAGATAGAGGACCTCCAGTAGGAATCGGGCGACCACGTACAGGAGCGTGAAGATGAATGTGAGCGCCACGATGACACCGTCGTCCGGAGAGCCCGCCACCGCCTCGAAGTAGAGGCTTCCCATCCCCTGCCAGCTGAACACCGTCTCCACCAGGATGGACCCGCTGAGCGAGCCCACCAGGCTGAAGATCAGCCCGGTCACGATGGGCGGCGCGGCCACGCGCAAGATGTGGCGTCGCATCACCGCGCCCTCCGGGATCCCCTTCGCCCGCGCCACCGCCACGTGGTCCTCCTGGGCCACGTTGAGCGTCATGGTGCGGACCGAGTACAGGTACGGACCCACGCTGACCAGCACGAGCGTGATGATGGGCAGGGCCGCGTGCCACAGAAGGTCCGTGAACCGGTCGAAGCCGCCTAGCGGCGGCGGCGTGCTGTACATCCCGCCGCTCGGCAGCCAGCCCAGGTAGAACGAGAGCACCAGGATCAGCAGGATGCCAGACCACCAGGCGGGCAGGGCGAAGGAGACGGCGGAGGCGAAGGACACGGTCCGGTCGGTCTTGCTCCCCACCTGCGTCGCCATCTTGACCCCGACCGCCAGCCCGATGATCGCAGTGATAAAGAGCGACGTCGTGAGCAGAATCATTGTGTTGGGCAGCCGCTCGAGCACGATGTCGCTCACGCGGGGGCTCCCCTTGAAGCTGCGGAGCGTGCGAGCCTCCCCCAGGTCCAGCGTGATGACCCGCAGCACGGTGGCGGGGAGCCGAGAGTACCAGGCACTGTCCAGCCCGTAGAACTGGGCCAGGTCCTCGCGCCGAGCCTCCAGGGCGCGCTCCAGCTCGTCCGGGTCGCGGATGGTGGCAGCCAGGCCGGTGCGGAGCCCCCGGATCTCCTCGGAGACCACGGCGGTGAGAATGCGGTCGGAGAACCCCGTTGCGCCAAGCGTGACGACGAGCAGCACGAGCACGACGAGCAACACGCCCACCAAGGTAACGGCGCGCAGGATGAGGGTCCTAGCGAGGGCCACCAGGGTTCACCCTGGACCCACAAGGGCACGCCCTTGACCCTGGCTGGGGAGCGACTGTCGCCAAGAGGTCGTAGTATCGTACGGCGAGCCGCGGCTCCACAGGCTCACCACGAACGGACCTCCGGCCCGTGGCGCGATCCCCGGTGGCCGGTCTCGCAGGTTCAGCATGAACGGCATTGTATCCGCCCAGCCACAGCCTGTCGAAGGGCGAGCGCCCTGGACGCGGTCGCAGCCACCCAGGGACCATGCGCGAAGGCGGTCCGACCCTCGCGCCCCAACTCGAAGCGCGCCTTGACGCCGCCGCGATGCGCTGGTAGTCTACCGTGTGTAAGACCCCCACCCAGGGGGTATGGGTCTGGACGGAGGAAGCGGAATGATACCGGAGACGAACCAGGACGCGCTCAAACGCCTGAACTACATCCAGGGGCACCTGGAGGGCGTGCGCAAGATGGTCCAGGACGAGAAGTATTGCGTCGATATTCTCAAGCAGCTCTTCGCGGTCAGGCGGGCCGTGGAGAAGCTGGAGGCGACGCTGCTGGACGGCCACCTGCACAGTTGCGTTATCGAGGGCATCAAGGACGGACGCCAGGACGACGTGATCCAGGAGCTCCTTGAGCTCTACACCCTGGCGAACCGGTAGCCCCGACGGCCGGAGAGGCCAATTGGGCCGGGCACGCGACCAACAAGGAGCCACCATGACGACCGCGCCATCACGCGAGACCCTGCTGCTCCCCATCAAGGGGATGACCATCGACGACTCTGTAGCCGACGTGGAGGGCGCCCTCAAGGGTGTGCCGGGTGTCGAGGACGTGCGGGTGGATCTGGCCACGGAGCAAGCCTCCCTGGCCCTGTCGCAGGACCGGCCGCCGACCCTGGACATGCTGATGGAGGCCGTGGAGGCCGCCGGCTACGGGATCGGGCTGGAGAAGGTGGGTCTCAACATCGGCGGGATGACCTGCGCCTCCTGCGTCATGCACGTCGAGCACGCCCTCAAGGACGTCCCAGGCGTCCGCGAGGTCCGCGTGAACCTGGCCACCGAACGGGCCACGGTCGAGATCGCGCCGGGCCTGGTCACCATCGACGACCTGCGGGAGGCCGTGGGCGACGCCGGGTACTCGGTTGAGGGCATCGCGGGGGAGGACGAGGGCGGACGGAGCGAGGTGGAGCGGCTCGCCAAGACCCAGGAGATCCGCGCCCTCCGCAACCGGTTTATCTTCGCCATTGGGCTCGGCGTGCTCATCATGGCGGGCACGATGAAGGAGCTTCTGCCCTGGGTGCCTGCGTTCCTCCAGAACTGGTACGTGCTATGGGCATTGGCGACCCCGGTCCAGTTCTGGGCCGGGTGGGGCTTCTACAAGTCGGGCTTCGGGGCGCTCCGCCACGGCACCTTCAACATGCACACGCTCATCGCCCTGGGGACCAGCACCGCGTACGTATTCAGCATCGCCATGACCGTGACGCCGGGCTTCTTCGAGGCCCAGGGTGTGGAGGCCGCCGTCTACTTCGATACCGCCGCCATGATCATCGGCCTAATCCTGCTGGGCCGCTACCTGGAGGCTCGTGCGAAGGGGCAGACCTCGGACGCCATCCGAAGGCTCATGGGCCTCCAAGCAAAGACCGCCCGCGTTCTCCGCGACGGCCAGGAGCAGGACATCCCCATCGAGCAGGTGGCTGTGGGCGACCTGGTGGTGGTTCGGCCCGGAGAGCTCGTCCCCGTGGACGGCGAGGTGACGGACGGAGCGTCCTCCGTCGACGAGTCGATGCTCACGGGCGAGAGCCTCCCGGTCGACAAGCTCTCCGGCGACCAGGTGTACGGCGCCACCATGAACAAGACGGGCAGTTTCACCTTCCGAGCCACCAAGGTGGGCCGGGACACCGTGCTCGCCCAGGTGATCCGGCTGGTGGAGGAGGCCCAGGGCTCCAAGGCCCCCATCCAGCGGCTCGCGGACACCGTGGCTTCCTACTTCGTGCCCGTGGTGATCGGTGTCGCGGCCCTGTCGTTCCTACTCTGGTTCTTCCTCGGCCCGTCGCCGTCCCTGACCTACTCCCTCCTCACCTTCGTGGCAGTGCTGATCATCGCCTGCCCCTGCGCGCTGGGCCTGGCAACCCCCACCGCCATCATGGTGGGCACCGGCATCGGCGCGCAGAACGGCGTCCTCATCCGCAACGCCGACGCGCTGGAGCGGGCGCACAAGGCTCGCGCCATCGTCCTGGACAAGACCGGCACGCTGACGCTGGGCCAGCCCAAAGTCACGGACGTGGTGGCCATCGGCGCCACGGAGGACGAGCTGCTGCGGCTGGCCGCATCCGCGGAGCGGGGCTCCGAGCACGCGCTTGGCGAAGCGCTGGTGGCGGCGGCCCGAGAGCGCGGCATCGATCTGCTCTCGCCGGAGCGATTCGAGGCGGCCCCGGGTCAAGGAATCGCGGCTCGAGTCGATGGACGCGCGGTTGCCATCGGCAACCAGGCCCTCATGGAGGCCCGCCACGTGGCCCTGGACGGCGCGCTCGACCAGTCCGCCGACCTGGCCGCCGAGGGCAAGACGCCGGTCTTCGTCGCCTTCGACGGCACCCTGGCGGGGGTAGTCGCCATCGCGGACACCCTCAAGCCCGAAGCGGCCGAGGTGACTTCACGCTTGCGAGCCATGGGGCTCGAGGTGGTCATGCTCACGGGCGACAACCGCCGCACCGCGGAGGCCATCGCCCGCCAGCTTGAAATCGACCGCGTAATATCGGAAGTGTTCCCACAGGACAAGGCCGCCACGGTCAAGGCGCTCCAGGCGGAGGGCAAGGTGGTGGCGATGGTCGGCGATGGGATCAACGACGCTCCCGCGCTCGCCCAGGCCGATGTCGGGATCGCCATGGGCACCGGCGCCGACGTGGCGATGGAGTCCGCGGGGGTCACGCTGATGCGCGGGGACCTGCGGGGCGTGCTGACGGCGCTCAGCCTGAGCCGCGCGACCATCCGCACCATCAAACAGAACCTCTTCTGGGCGTTCTTCTACAACACCGCCCTCATCCCGATCGCGGCCGGGGTCCTGTACCCGCTCTTCGGCGCCTTGGAGGGGGGGGTCCCGGAGAACCTCGAGTTCTTCTTCGGCGAGCTCGGATTCCTGAACCCCATGCTCGCCGCCCTGGCAATGGCCACCAGCTCCGTCAGCGTGGTCACGAACTCGCTCCGGCTGCGCCGATTCCGGGCGCCGTAGCGGGCGGCAAGGAGCTCGCCGTGATGTGGTGGGGTGACGGCGGCATGCCGACTTGGGGGTGGGCCTGGATAGGCATGGGCTGGCTCACGATGGTCCTCTTCTGGGGCGCGGTCATCTGGACGGTGGTATGGGTGGTCCGACGTACAACCGGCGGACCCCAGGCGGGACCCGGGGAGCGCCCATCGGCCCTGGAGATCGTTCGCGAGAGGTACGCAAGGGGCGAGATCAGCCGCGACGAGTTCGAACAGCTCCGCGGCGACTTGGCCCCGTAGCCAAGAACGAAGGAGGAACGCAGTGGCAACGGACCCGGTGTGCAAGATGCAGGTGGACGAGGCGAACCCGCCCGGGGGCAAGACGGAGCACCAGGGGCAGACCTACTACTTCTGTGGTCCGGGATGCTGGGTGGCCTCCTCCAAGGACCCGAACGCCTACTTGTCCGGTGAGAAGCGGATGGACATGTAGCGTCAGGGATCTCCTGGCGATTGGTGTTCCGGACCTCCGCTGAGCGCCTGCGCGGTAGCTCCGGGACCTTCTTGCGCTCGGCGATGCACCGATGCCGACGCTTCGCCGCAACGCACCGCGATCTCCACGGGGTGGGAGCGTCCAATGCCTGAGGGTCGCTTGAAGGTCCAGTCGAGCCTGTCCAACGAGCACGGGACTCACGGCCGAGCCAGAAGCCTCGTGTCGGTGACCGGGCTTCGGATCGCCGTCGTCGCGCTCGTCTTCGTGCTCGCCGCGTGTTCCAGCGGCGGCGCATCGGGGGGCGTGGTTGACGCGAGGCAGGTGGATCTGGGGATGGAGCTGTACGGGAGGCAATGCCAGAGCTGCCACGGCGACGCCGCCACGGGCGCCAACGCGCTGCCTGGCGCGCCTGCGGCGCCGGTCCACGGACCAAGTGGCCACACCTGGCACCATCCAGACGGGATGCTCGTCGGCATCGTGCTGGGCAGCTATGACTACCCCGGTCGCGCGATGCCTTCCTTCGAGGGAAGCCTCTCGGAAGAGGAGGTGCGGATCATCCTGGCATACATCAAGACCAGCTGGACCAGCAGCCAGCGGGCCCGTCAGGCAGAGGTGAGCGAGAGTTGGCGACAGGCCCGCGAGTCCGGGTAGCGGCCTCCGCTACCTCCCCACGGAGGCCCCCCCTCCGTGGCCGCCTTCTCCCTGGTCATTGAGCGTGGCCCCGAAC
>CAYTEC010000007.1:37218-52228 GCA_964436745.1 uncultured Dehalococcoidia bacterium
CCACTTCCGCGGAGAGGGTGCGGTCGCCAATTGGCGCGGGGCGTGGGCCCTCGGATGGACCCGGCACGGACGAGGGGCTACGCGCCCACGTCGTGGCCCTCGCGGAAATGCGCCAGAACGGGGCCCACGATGACGCGGCGGACGTTGCGTCGAGTCATCAGTCGAAAAAAGATCCATTGCATGACGCCCACGAGTCCTCCGCGCTTGCTCACGAAGGTGACGACCCAGCGAGTGCCCTCGGAGACTTCCCAGAAGTCATCCTCCCGGTCGGACCAGGTCGAGTCCACCGCCTCCACCACCCGTCGCGCCGGGTAGTCGAACGTGCACCGCCACGTTAGCGTGTCGTCGTCGCCAGTCTCCTGCGTCACGATCGCGCCCTCGGTACGCTCGAGGATCTCGCCGTACTTCTCCACGAACGCATCCTCGTCCTCCGGCCCATCCGGCCCCCAGGCCGTGACGAATCGGTACACTTCCTCGCGCGGAGCTGGGACCTCGGCAGCGATACGCAATCTGGCCATGGGCGCCTCACCATCCTAGGGACCAAGTGCGGGAATTGTACCAGAGCGAGCGTCCCCGCCGCACGACGCGTGCTATCCTGGCCGTGCGGAGAGGGCGGACGCCGGACTGGGGGCGACCATGGTGATCGAGACGGACGCAGGCCCGCGCGAGGGCGCGCCGACGCGCCAGGTGGTCACGGCGTTCCTGGAGCACAACGGCCGCATCCTCTTGCTCCGCCGAAGCCCTCTGGTGCGGAGCTTCGGCGGGCGATGGGCGGCGGTCAGTGGCTCGATACCGCCGGGGACCTCGCCGCTGGAGCAGGCGTACCAGGAGATCTCCGAGGAGGTGGGCCTGGCGCGGGACCAGGTCGCGTTCGTGCGGCGCGGCCCGCCCATGCTCGTGCGAGACAGCGCACGGACGTGGCTCATCCACCCGATGCTGTTCCGCACTCGCGACCCGTCTCGAGTGCGGCTGAACTGGGAGAACACGGAGGCTCGCTGGGCACCGCCGTCGAGTATCTCCGGCCTCGTCACCGTGCCCGACCTCCACATTGCTTGGGAGCTCCTCTCGCCGTGGCGCGCCTGAGCCCGCGGGAAGAGGCGAATCGCCATTGACTGGGCACCCCTTTGTGGTATTATGGAGCCGCCATCAACCCGAGCGGGCGATGAGCGGTGTCCTGGGTACCTCAAAAAGCCGCGGGGATCGGAAATGACCGCGACGGCAGTCCTAGTGACAATCGACGTTTCGAGCGGCCTTCCCAGGTCAGTCTGGGCGGGCCGCTCTGCATTCGGGAGTCTGTGAAATCATGCACGACTCCATCACCGACATCCCCGGCATCCGCGTGGGCCACTACACCGACCTGGACGGCGCCACGGGCTGCACGGTGGTGCTCTGCACAGAGGGCGCGGTGGGGGGAGTGGACGTGCGGGGCTCCGCTCCCGGCACACGCGAAACAGATCTGCTGCGGCCCATGAACATGGTGCAGGAGGCCCACGCGATCCTGCTGAGCGGTGGCAGCGCCTACGGGCTGAACGCCGCCGCCGGGGTGATGGAATACCTGGAGGAGCGCGGCATCGGGTTCAACATCGGGCCCGCGGTGGTTCCAATCGTTCCCGCAGCCATCCTGTTCGACCTGGGGCTCGTGACCCACACGGCGCGTCCCGGCCCGGACGCGGGCTACCGCGCCTGCGTGGACGCCGATAGCGGGCCGGTCGCCCAGGGCACCGTGGGCGCCGGCACGGGGGCAACCATCGGCAAGGCGCTGGGCCCGGGCCGGGCCACCAAAGGCGGCATCGGCGCCGCCAGCGTGGAGCTGGCGGGAGGCGCCATCGTCAGCGCACTGGTCGCCGTCAACGCCTACGGCGGCGTGGTGGACCCGAGAACCGGGGAGGTCCTGGCGGGGCCTAGAACCGAATCGGGTGACGGCTTCGAGGATAGCGAAGACCTCCTGGTGCGCGGCCTTGTGCCGGAACGGGCCGCGTCCCTCGCCACCAACACCACCATCGGGGTGGTCGCCACCAATGCCCGGCTCACCAAGGAGCAAGCGAACAAGCTGGCCCTCCACGCCCAGGACGGCCTGGCGCAGGCGGTCCGCCCCTCCCACGCCATGGGTGACGGCGACCTGTTCTTCGCGCTGGCGACAGGGGGATTGGACGCCCCCGCCAACATGAACCGGCTGGGGGCCGCCGCCGCACGTGCGGTGTCCAGGGCGATAGTGAACGCTGTGACGCACGCCACGGGCCTCGGCGGAATCCCCGCCCGAGTCGAGGTGGTAGGCACGGGCCAGAGGCAGACGGGGGACACGAAGGTGACGCGGTGAGCGAGCGGGTCACGAGCAGGATTGGCATCGTGGGCGCTGGCGTCGTGGGCGCCACGCTGGCGCGCGCGCTGACCGCCGCCGGCCACCCGGTGGCAGCCGTGACCAGCCGGACCCCGGCGTCCGCCCAACGGCTCGCCTCGGGCGTCCCGGGGTGCTTGGCCGTCGAGACCGCACAGGCCGTCGCCGATCGGTGCGACCTGGCGCTGCTGACCGTGCCGGACGATGCCATCGCCGAGGTCGCGTCCTCCGTCCAGTGGAGGCCGGGCCAGGCGGTGGTCCACTGCTCCGGGGCTACTCCCCTGTCGGCCCTCGAGCCGGCGGCCCAATGCGGCGCGCTGATCGGCGCCTTCCATCCCCTCCAGACGTTCGCGGGAACCGATCAACCCCCCTCCGTCCTGGAAGGGATCGCTTTCGCCGTGGAAGCGCCGGCGGCCCTGCTGGAGAAGCTCCAGAACATGGCGCGAGCCCTGGGCGGGTGGCCCATCGAGCTGGATGGCCGGGACCGCGCCCTGTACCATGTCAGCGCGGTTGCCGTGTGCGGGTTCGTCACGACGCTGATGCGGGCCTCCGCCGAGCTGTGGGACCGCTTTGAAGGAACCGGGTCGGGAGGCGCCGACCAGGGACTGAGGGCGCTCCTGCCGCTGGCCCGTCACACGCTTGAGAGCATCGGTCGGCGGGGTCTCCCCGAGGCCATGACCGGACCGATGGCGCGTGGGGACGTCGGGACGGTACGGCGGCACCTTGAGGCCCTTGAGACGGCGGACTCAGAGTTCCGGCGTCTGTACTGCCACCTAGCCCTGGCCGCGCTGCCCCTGGCGCGAGCGAAGGGGGGCCTCGACCCTGATCGGGAACGAGAGATGGAATCGCTGCTTCAGGAAGCTCTGGAGCCGGTGGGTGTTTCCTGACGCGAACGGTGCGCCCCACTGGTGGCTGGGCGCGCTGACCGGGACCCGTTGTGGGAGAAGAGGGGACTTGTTGGCGACGGCCTGAGCCGGCACGGGTCCGGCGATGCTAGGCCCGCCGAATAGAAGGAGGAGACCATGCGCGTCACCATCCGGGATATCCGGGAGATGAAGCGGCAAGGGAAGAAGATCCCCATGGTAACCGCATACGACTATACTTCCGCGCGAATAGTGGAGGAGGCGGGCGTGCCTCTGATCCTGGTGGGGGACAGCCTGGGCCAGGTGATCCTGGGCTACGACTCCACGGTGCCAGTGACGATGGAGGACATGCTCCATCACACGAAAGCCGTGGTCCGGTCCACCAGCCGCGCGCTTGTGGTAGCGGACCTCCCCTTCATGAGCTACCAGGTGGACCGACAGCAGGCCATGCGCAACGCCGGCCGGATGCTCCAGGAGGCTGGCGCTCAGGCAGTGAAGCTGGAGGGCGGCACCAGGGTGGCTTCCACCGTCCGGCGCATCGTGGAGGCTGGGATCCCCGTGATGGGACACATCGGCCTCACGCCCCAATCGGTCAACCAGATCGGCGGCTACCGGGTGCGGGGCAAGACGTCCCGGGAGGCGGCGCGGCTGCTGGAGGACGCGTTGGACCTGGAGGCGGCGGGGGCCTTCGCCATCGTGCTGGAGCTCGTGCCCGCCCCCCTTGCGTCGCTCATCACGCAGCAACTTCGAGTGCCCACCATCGGCATCGGCGCTGGGGCAGGGTGCGACGGCCAGGTTCAGGTCTTTCACGACATGGTGGGGCTGACAACCGAGTTCCGGCCGAGGCATGCGAAGCGCTACGCCGAGGCGGCCGACGCGATGCGGGGGGCCGTCGAACGATACGTGGACGAGGTGCAGAGCGAGGCCTTCCCGACCAGCCAGCACAGCTCGACGATGGATGAGTCGCTCCTGCCGGAGCCGTCGCGCAAGAGTCGGTTCGAGGTCCCGTCCGTCTAGCCCGGCGGCGACAGCATGTTGGCGCACCCTTTGAGCGGCGGGCTAGACGATGCAGGTCGTTGACACCGTCGCAGGCGTTCGAGAGGCGCTGCGGGGCACCGCGCGGCCCCTCGGCGCCGTACTCACGATGGGGTACGTGCATGAGGGCCACCTGTCCCTGGTGCGCCAAGCCCGTGCGGAGAATGCCACCGTCGTTGCCACCGTCTTCGTGAACCCCACCCAGTTTGGCGCCAACGAAGACTTGTCCAGCTACCCCCGCGAACTCGAACGCGACCTCGCCATGTTCGAGCGCGCGGGGGTCGACGTGGTCTTCACTCCCGCCGCGACGGAGGTGTACCCCCCAGGGTTCGACACTTGGGTCGAGGCGGGAGCCGTCACCCATCGGCTGGAGGGCGAGTTCCGCCCAGGCCACTTCCGCGGGGTCTGCACGGTGGTCCTGAAGCTCCTGAACATCCTGGGCCCGGACCGCACCTACTTCGGTCAGAAGGACGCGCAGCAGGTCCTGGCGGTACGCCTCATGGTCCGCGACCTGGATGTGCCGGTCCAGGTGGTGACGGCCCCCACGCTGCGGGAGCCGGACGGCCTGGCAATGTCCAGTCGCAACGCCCGTCTGGACCCAGACGAGCGAGTGGCGTCCCTGGTCCTCTACCGTGCCCTCTCCCAGGCCCGCGAGCGGTTCGAGTCGGGCGAGCTCGACGCGGCCGCTTGCCGCGACGCCATGCGGGCCTGCCTCGACGCCGAGCCCCGGGCCCGCGCCGACTACGTCAGCATCGCCAACGCGGAGACCCTGGAGGAGCTTGAAGCCATGGATCGGCCAGCCCTTGTCTCGTTGGCGGTGCACATCGGCGCGACGAGGCTGATCGACAACATCCTGCTGCCGTGACGCGCTCCGCTCCGAAGGCCGGGGGAGTGGGGAAGCGCATCGAGGGCATGGAACGGTCCCTGGACGCGCTGGAACGGCGGTTGGTGGGGCTCCAGGGGGAATACGAGGCACGAGCGGGCGAGCTGACGACGTTGAGGTCGCTGGTCCGTCAGCTCGCGGCCCACGGCCTCGCCCCGGTCGATACCGCATCGTGGGCGGCGGCCTGCCGCGCGCTGCGGTGGCCGGTGGGGTCGAGCGGCGCCCACCGGACGGTCCGAAGGCTCGACCCAGGGCTACACGCACTCCTCCACCGCGCCGCCTTTACGGAGTATTGTCCGCTGGACCGAGCGAGCTACACGGGCTGAGAGGGGCTCACGTACTTCGCCTCCATCGCATCCAACATGCCGCGGCAGTGGGTCAGCATGAACTGGCGCCGCTCCATGTCCATCCCAGAGAAGCACGAGTCCATCATCCCGGGCATCATGTCCAGCATCATTCTCTCGACGTGTTCCGCGCCCATCGTCCCCATCATGTCCGGCATCATGCCGGCCATGCCCTCTGGGCCCATCTTGTCCATCATCTGGGGCATCATCTCCGCCATCATCCGGCGGGTATCTCCCGGGCTCTTCCTCCCCATCATCATGCCCATCATGCGCTGCTGAAACCCCACGGCTCACCTCCCATCGTCGGCACGTGCGCGGCGTTCCGGGTCCGCTGCTTGGGATCGGCCACGCCCCTCGCGCGACACCGGAGATACCGGGCGACTTGCGCGCCGCCCACCCACGCGTAGCCTACAGGTCGCGTGGCAGGCGTAGAAGGGGTTGGCACATCAAATCGGCTGATGCAGGTGCATCAATGGAGAATAGGAGAGGGCTCTGAAGAAGGGAACGGGCGGCTCCCCGGCGCTACGCGGGCCGACGTCCCTGAGGCCGGCGCGGCGGGCGCCGAAACGAGCCCGCGCGCTCTTTCCGCGAGCCGGAGTCGGCGCCGAACACCTTCTCGGGACGCCACTGGCCCAGGGGCCGGTCGAAGCGCGCCAGGGCCAGGAATCGGCCGTCCACGCTGTAGAGGCGGCACCGCTCCCCGTGCTCCGTGGGCGGGCCCGTCCGGCGACCCAGGATGAGCGACCGCCCCTGCATGATCTGTGCCTCGGAGACCTTGTCGATGACGGCGGCCTTGAGCCCGGAGACCACCGAGTCCATCGGGTGAAGGAGGTCTCGCCACGTGCCCGCCTCAACGGCCTCGGCAAGCTGTTCAAGGGTGACGGCGTCATCCAGGGCGAAGGGGCCCGTGCGCATGCGCGTGAGCTGGACCAGATGTCCACCGCACCCCAGGGCCTCGCCCAGGTCGTGGGCCAGGGAGCGTACGTAGAACCCACGCCCGCACTCCGTGTCCAACTCCAGCTCCGGTGGGGACCACCCGCGGAGCTCCATGCTGAACACTTTCACGGTCCGCGCCTCGGGCTCCACGGTGATTCCGGCCCGCGCCAGGTCATAGAGCCGCTCGCCGCCCTGCTTCAGCGCGCTGAACCGGGGGGGCACCTGGGCGATTACGCCCCGGAACTGCCCCAGCGCGGCCTCCACCGCCTCCCGCGTGACCCCCGAGGGGTCCGCCGTCTTCACGGCGTTCCCGGTGGAGTCGTATGTGTCCGTGGTGACGCCCAGCCGGAGCCGCGCCGTGTACCGCTTGGTGCCGTCAACCAGCGACTCCATGAGCCGCGTCGCCTGCCCCAGGCAGATCGGCAGCACCCCCTCCGCGATGGGATCCAGCGTCCCTCCGTGGCCGACCTTCTTCTCTCGGGTCAGGCGCTTGACGGCCCGAACCACGTCCATGGAGGTCCCCCCGGGGGGCTTGGCGATGACGAGGAACCCATCGACCGTCACGAGGAACCACCTTCCGCAGTCGCCGCCCCAGCGGCCCGCTCGATGATGTCAGACAGCCGCTCACTCTCATCGATGGAAGTATCGAGGTGGAAGACGAGTTCCGGCATGCGACGGATCCTGAGCCGGTCAAAGAGGGTGCGACGGAGAAACCCGGAGGCGGCCTGGAGCGCCGCGACGGTCGCGGTCTGCTCCTCCGGCGAGCCAAGAACACTGACGAACACCCGGGCACGCTGGAGGTCCGGCGACGTGGCGACGGAGGTGATGCTCGTGAGAGGCGCCACTCGCGGGTCTCGCAGCTCGCGCAAGATCACCACGCCCAGCGCATCCCTCAGCGTCTCGTTGACGCGGCCCATCTGGCGGGTCATGGAAGCCTAACCTCCAGTACCCCCGGCGGGCGCACTCGGACGCGACCGACCGCGGGAAGAGGACGTCCCGGATCGGGACGTCCGGCGAAGCGGCGGGCCGTGATCTAGCCGATCTCCATATGGAAGGCTTCCAGGGTGTCGTCCTCTAGGAAGTCGGCGAACCCTTCCATGGCGATGCCGCACTCAAAGCCCGTTCCGACCTCTCGCACGTCGTCCTTGAAGCGCTTGAGGCTGGTGATCGGACCCGTGTGGAGTAGCTCATCATTGCGCCGCACTCTGAGGTGCGAGGCGCGGAGAATCCGACCGTCGGTGACCTGACATCCGGCAATCTTCACCCGCCGCCCGATGGAGAAGATCGCCCGTACGATCGCACGTCCGTCCGCGACCTCGCGCTCCACTGGCTCCAACATGCCGTGGAGCGCCCGCTCGATGTCTTCCGAGAGCTGGTAGATGATGTCGTACAGGCGCACCTGGATGTGGTGCTGCTCAGCCAGCGCTCTGGCCCCCGGCTCCACTCGCGTGTTGAACCCAACGACAACGGCCTGGGAAGCTGTGGCCAGCAGGATATCGCCGTCCGTGATGGTCCCGGCGGCGGCGTGGAGAATCTGAACCTGCGTCTGTTCCGAGGACACGCTGGCGAGCACGCTCTTGACCGCGTCGATGCTCCCCTGCACGTCACATTTGAGGACGATGCGGAGGTCCTTGGCCTCCCCGGACTGAATGCGGCTGGACGCCGCCTCCAGGGAAACGGCCGCGCTGCCCAGGGGCTCGTTGCGACGCCGCCGCGCCTCCACCAGGGCCTTGGCGGCCCGCTCGTCCTGCACGGCCATGAACGGATCGCCCGCCTCTGGCAGCTGGCTCAGACCCAGGATCGCCACGGGGGTCGCCGGTGGAGCCTCGCGCACCCGACGACCGGCGTCGTTGAGCATCGCCTTGATGCGGCCCCAAGAATCCCCCGCGACCAGGCTGTCGCCCACGCGCAGGGTCCCCTGCTGGACCAGGACGGTGGCCATGGGCCCGCGGCTCTTGTCCAGTCGCGCCTCGATCACCACTCCCGCGGCCGGTCGGTCCGGGTCCGCCGCGAGCTCCAACACCTCCGAGGTCACCAGCAGGTTCTGCAGGAGATCATCGATGCCCGTGCCGGTTTTCGCGGAAACGGGGACCACGATGATGTCGCCGCCCCAGTCCTCCGCCACCAGCCCGTGCTCCGTAAGCTGCCGCTTGACGCGCTCCGGATCGGCGTCCGGCATGTCCATCTTGTTGACCGCGACAATGATGGGAACTCCGGCGGCCTTGGCGTGGTCGATCGCCTCCCGGGTCTGCGGCATGACGCCGTCATCGGCCGCCACGACAAGGATGGCAACGTCCGTCGCCTGCGCGCCTCGGGCCCGCATTGCGGTGAACGCCTCGTGACCCGGCGTGTCCAGGAACGTGATGGGGTGGTCGTTGTACTCGACCTGGTAGGCGCCGATGTGCTGCGTGATCCCGCCGACCTCTTGACCAACGACGTTGGTCTCACGAATGGCGTCGAGAAGGGTGGTCTTCCCGTGGTCCACGTGACCCAGGATGGTGGCTACCGGGGGCCTGGGCTGGTAGTTCTCGCGGGACTCTTCGGTCCCCGCGTCGCCCGCGGACCCGTCGGCGTCGGCCTCTCCGGCGTCCCGGCGACGGACGCGATGGCCCATCGTAGTAGCCGCCGTCGCCGCCGTCTCAAAGTCGATGACGTTGTTGACAGTGGCCATGATGCCAACGCGCATGAGCTGCTTGATGACTTCGACCGGATCGGCCTTCATCGCCTCCGCCAGGGTCCCCACCACGATCGCGGCCGGCAGTTCCAGCACCTGGTCTGTCGGACGCTCAGCCACCGCCGTGGGCGCACCAGAGGCCCGACCCTTGCGTCCACGCCTGTGAGGTCGGTATCCGCCCGGTCGTCTAGCCATGTGTCGCCTCTTCTTTGCTGATTGCGGTCGTCATTCGGTCGGCCTGGGCTCTCAGGGCGTCCCGGCTTTCGGCCGTGATGCGGGTGCGTAGGGTATGCTCCAGGCGACCCCGCTTCAGGCTGCTCTCCCAACACGCGGGGTCCTGGCAGAGGTACGCGCCGCGGCCCGCCCTCTTCCCAGTGACATCGACAAGCACGTCGCCGGAGCCCGTTCGCACCACGCGTACGAACTCTCGTTTGCCGGCCTTTCGTCCGCAGCCGGAGCAGGTTCGCTGCGGTACGTGCCGGACCGCCATTCGTTTGTCCTTGAGCGCGCGCCTACCGGCCGCCGCCCGGCTGGGCGGGAGCCCGGGAGCGCTTGCCGCTCTTGCTCTTGGCCGCGGTGCGCGGGGCGTCTTCGGTGCTCTTGGTGCGGGTTTCCTGCCTGCGGCCCCGCTCGGGCATGATGTCCTCGGCGAATCGGAGGACGGAGGGCTCCCGCACGTTGTCCGGGACAACCCACAAGGAGTCGTCGTCGAGCGAGATGCCTGCCACTTCCTCTGGCTGCGCCCGCTCCGCCGCTTCCTTGGCTTCCAATTCCTCAAGTGCCTGGAGCTCGGCCAGCTCCGCGGCCTCCGTCGCCTCCGCTAGGGCAGCCGCCTCGGCGGCCTGCGCGGGCGTGGGCTCGGCGACAGGTGCCTCCACGGGAACCTCGGCCACGGCGGGCTCGAGGACCGGCTCGGCGGACTCCTCCGAGGGCTCCGCCTGGGGCGCCGCCACGGCCTCCACGACCGCGACCGGCTCCGGCGTCTCCACCTCGGCGACCGCCGCTTCCGGCTCGGCCGCCTCCACGGGCTGCGGAGGCTCGATGGGCCGCTCCTCGTACTCCGTCTGGCTCCTGATCTCGATCTTCCATCCGGTGAGGCGGGCCGTCAGTCGCGCGTTCTGGCCCTCCTTGCCGATGGCAAGGGATAGCTGGCGGTCGGGAACGACGATGGTCGCGACACGCTCGGTCTCGTTGAGCTCCACGTGCAGGACCTGGGCCGGGCTGAGAGCGCTGGCCAGGAACGTCGCCGCGTTCTCGCTCCACTGGACGATATCGATCTTCTCGCCCTGGAGCTCGTTGACGATGGTCTGGATGCGGAAGCCGCGAAGGCCCACGCAAGAGCCAACCGGGTCCACGCCTTCCTGCCGGGCGACGACGGCGACCTTGGTCCGAGAGCCGGGCTCGCGGGCGATCGCCATGATCTCCACGATCCCCTTGAATATCTCCGGGACCTCCCGCTCGAAGAGCCGCCGCACCAGGTTGCGGTGGGCGCGGGACACAATGAGGTCCGGCCCGCGGATGGTCTGCGCGATTTCCACCAGGTAGAACTGCATGGTGACCCCAGGGCGGAACCGCTCCATGGAGACCTGCTCTTCCCTGGGCATGATCGCTTCGGTCTTGCCCAGGTTCACGACAAGGTGCTGGGGCTCTGCCCGGTCGATCCGGCCCGGCAGTATCTCGCCCACGCGGTTGACGTACTCCTCCAGGATCAGCTCCCGCTCCGCCTCCCGCAGCCGCTGCAGGACCACCTGCTTGGCGGTCTGGGCGGCGATCCGCCCCATGGTCTGGAAGGGAGCGGGAAGCTCGAGCACATCCTCAAGGGCGGCGTCCGACCGCACCTTCTTCGCCTGGGCCAACGTCATCTCGCGCTTATCGTCCGTGACTTCTTCAACGACGGACTTGAGAATGTAGACGTCCACCGTGCCGCTGGCGGGGTTGAGGCGCACGGTGATGTCGTGGCCGCCGGTGGCGCCTTCCTTCTTGTACGCGGACACCAGGGCGTCCTCAACGGCGGCCATCACCTTGGTCTGGGGAAGGCCCCGCTCGGCCATCAGCTGCGTCACTGCGATGAGAAAATCGCTCTTCATGTGCCAGCACCCTCCGTAGCGGCCACCCCCCTCTAACAAAGAAAGTGGGACTGAGCCCACTTTCAAAAAGCGCCTGAGGAGTTAACCACGCCAAGTCTACCATCGCGGGCCATCGCGCGCAACCCTCGCAGCCTGCCCGCGCCCCCCACCGGACGGGGGTTCTGCTAGAATAATCGAAGCTCAGTGAAGGGGTGCCGACCTTGCGCTGCCGTCCGTATCCGACCCCGATCCGCCTCGTTGCCAAGCCCCGGCCGCCTCGCGACAATCACCGGCCGGTCCTGCTGGCAGCCGGGCTGCTTATTTCGGTTGCCGTGGCGGCGTCCTGCTCGTCTCAGGGGACCCCTACGCCCGCGCCCACGGCCACCGCGGCGACGGTCCCAACACCCACGCCGTCCCCTACGCCAACACCGGCGCCGACCCCGACTCCGTCGGTGATGAGCCAGCTTCTTGAAGAGATGGGCTGGTTCCTCTACAACGTCCGGCGACTGGAGCCCCCGGCAGAGCCGCCACGGGTGCGGGAGATCACCGGCACGGAGGCGAGGAGGCTGCTGGACCGCCGTTTCACGGGCCAGGGCTCGCGGGTACGATTCGCCGCTGAGCAGCGACTGTACGCATTCCTGGGGCTGATCCCGGACGACCTGGACCTGTACCAGCTCCAGCTGGACATTGCCGCCGAGCAGTCCCCCGCATGGCACCTGCCGAGCAGCAACGAGATCCAGGTCGTCCCCACTTCGGAAACCACCGGCGTGCGTGAGGCGCTCCTGCTGGCCTACGCCTACAGCTTTCTCCTCCAGGAACGCTACTTTGGGCTGTCGGCGCTCCTGGACGACGCAGCCATCGAGAGCGACCGTCGCCTTGCCCTGGACGCCCTCTCGATCGGCGACGCTTCGCTGTCGATGACCCTTTACGGCGCGAACCGCTTCCCCACGGTCGGGCCGGAGGAGGTGGCGGGCGGCGTGGAAACCCGCGTGCTCGATTCCGCTCCCTTCGTTGTCCAGCAGCTCTTTCTGTTCCCGTACACCTTCGGCGCCGATTTCGTGGTCGGCCTCCAGGGGGCCGGCGGGTGGGAAGGAGTGAACAGCGCCTACGAGCGCCCGCCACTCTCGGCGACCGAGGTGCTCCACCCGCTCAAGTACCTACAGGGGTTCGCGCCCACGCCCGTCTCCCTGCCGGACCTGGCCGGGGCGCTGGGGCCGGGTTGGTCCGCGGACTCGGAAGGGGTGTTGGGGGAGTTCCGGCTGCGAATCTACCTGGGGAGCGCAATCCCAGGGTTGGAGGCCGCGGCGGGCGCGGGGGGATGGGCCGGGGACCGATACGCCCTTCTGCAAGGTCCCCAGGGGAAGCTGCTGGCCTTCCGTTCAGCCTGGGAGGACGTGGCGGAGGCCGAGGCGTTCTTCGCGGCGTACGCGTCGTTCACGGACGAACGCCGAGCGTGGTCCAGTTCGGAGCGCGACGACGAGCGCGGGTCGTGGCGCGCCGACGACGAGGCCGTGGCCTTGGCAGTCGCCGGCACGGATGTCTGGCTCGTGGTCGGCCCCGACGGCGACACGGTGCGGCGAGCGGCGGATGCCATCGCTGGCGAGTGATCGCCCCGGCACGCCTGGGTATGCCCACGCCCGGTGGCCTGCTAGAATATCGTCGCCCGTCACAACACCTTCGGAGGTCTGTCCCGTGCCTGGTCCGGTCCGCGTCCGCTTCGCGCCCAGCCCCACTGGAGAACCCCACGTGGGGAACACCCGCACCGCCCTGTTCAACTGGCTGTTCGCCAGGCACCACGGCGGCACGTTCGTGCTGCGCATCGAGGACACGGACCAGACGCGCCTGGTCCCAGGGTCCGTGCAGTCCACCCTAGAATCGCTCCGATGGCTCGGGCTCGAGTGGGACGAGGGTCCCGTGAGCGAGACTGACGAGGGCGTCGGCCCCTACGGCCCGTATTTCCAGTCGCGACGCCTGGATCTCTACCATCGCCACGCTGAGGAGATGCTGGCCAAAGACGCGCTCTACCCCTGCTTCTGCCTGCCGGAGCGCCTCGACGAGATGCGCCGCGAGCAGCAGCGCGCCAAGCTCCCCACCGGCTACGACCGCCACTGTCTGCGCACCCTCTCCGACGAAGAGCGTCGAGCCCGTCGCGACGCGGGGGAGGCGCACGTGCTCCGCTTCCGCGTGCCCGAGGAGCCGGAGACCACGTGGGTGGATGACCTGATCCGAGGCGTTGTCACGTGGGAGAACCAGCTGTTGGACGACTTCGTGGCGCTGAAATCAGACGGCTTCCCCACGTACCACTTGGCCAACGTGGTGGACGACCACCACATGGAGATCACCCACGTGCTGCGAGCCGAGGAATGGCTCTCCAGCACGCCCCGCCACCTGCTCCTCTACGATGCCCTCGGGTGGACGCCGCCGGCGTTCGCTCACCTCCCCATGATCCTCGGCGAAGACCGCTCCAAGCTGTCGAAGCGTCACGGGGCGGTCTCCACGCTCGAGTACCGGAGCCAGGGGTATCTGCCGCAGACGATGCTCAACTTCCTGGTCCTGCTCGGCTGGTCGCTGGACGACCACACGGAGATCTTCTCCAGCGATGACCTGGTCCGCCATTTCACCCTGGAGCGGGTCACCAAGGCCGGAGCGATTTTCAACGCGGAGAAGCTGGCGTGGATGAACGGCGTCTACATCCGCACGCTCCCAGCCGCCGATCTGGCCGACCGGCTCTCCCCCTACCTGGAGCGGCCCGAAAGCGAGGGCGGCCTTCCCGACGACGTGACGAGGCCCGTGGACCGCGCCGACCTGCTCCGCGCCGTCCCGCTGGTGCAAGAACGGCTGAAGACCCTCGCGGAAGCCGCCGGCGTGCTTGACTTCTTCTTCGCTGACCCTCGCTCCTACGATGATCTGCGGTCGCTCAAGGGCGTGACCCCGGACCAGGCACGCGACGCCCTTGACGCGACCCTCGCCCGCTGCGAGGCGCTGCCGGCCTGGGAGGAGGCCCCGCTGGAAGCGGCGCTTCGCCCGCTGGCGGAGGAGTTGGGACTCAAGGCCGGCCAGCTCTTTGGGGCGATCCGCGTGGCGGTCACGGGCCGCACGGCCGCGCCGCCCCTCTTCGAGACGATGAATGTCCTGGGGCGCGAGCGCTGCCTGGCGCGGCTCCGGGCGGCGGCGGAGACCCTTCGGGTGGGGTAGGCAGGGCGTGCCCTGCACCCATTCTGGAAGATGGTTAACCACCCACCAGCGGAATCACTCGACCGGGGGAGCTCTTCGCCGCTCGCCCTGAGCCTGTCGAAGGGTGAGCGCGGAAGGGCGCACCATGAGCGGCGTTTGATGCCGTGGTCTTTCGCGGCGCAGTCGTAGTGCGCCTGCTGCCCAGACCCACCGGGCTCTGGCTGAACGCCAACTTCGTCAAGCTATGGTCGGGACAGACCGTCTCGATCCTCGGCACGCTCATGCAGGCCCTCCAGTTCACCGCGGTCCTGGTCTTGGACGCGACCCCGTTCCAGATGGCGCTCCTGGCGGCGTCCGCCGTCGCCCCCGGGCTCGTCGTCGGGCTGGCGGCGAGGGCGTGGATCGACAGGCTGCGACGCCGCCCCATCCTCATCGCCACGGATCTGGGCCGGGCAGCGCTGCTCGGGTCCGTCCCCGCCGCGTACTTCTTCCTGGACGTCCTCACGATCGAGCATCTGTACGTCGTGGCCTTGCTTTCTGGGCTCCTGACGTTCCTGTTCAACGTCGCCTACGGGGCGTACCTGCCCTCCCTGGTCCGTCGGGACGAGCTGATCGATGCCAACAGCAAGCTGTCGGCGAGCGCGTCGGCGGTGGAGATCGGGGCCTTCAGCCTGGGCGGCTGGCTGGTGCAGTGGTTCAC
>CAYTEC010000008.1:0-44632 GCA_964436745.1 uncultured Dehalococcoidia bacterium
GCGCGCCGATCAGCCCCACCTCTTCGGCCCTGGTGAACACGCCGTAGACATCGCCCGCCGCCGGGTCCGCCGCGAGTCGATGCAGCGCCGAAAGCGCGGCCGCGCACCCCGCCAGGTCGTCGGCGGCACGCAGGCTGAGTCGGTCGCCGTCGCGGGAGAAGTCAGGCAAGTCGAAGACTACCGCCGCCGGCAGCGTAATCTTGTCTGGCTGGCTGACCGACACGGCAACCTTCCGGTCCTCCGGCGGCCCAACGGCGCCATCGAGGCGACCGGGGATGCGCCGATCCCCATCGGCCAGGACGAACACGGGCACGGGTTGCGTGAAGCAGGACGGGGGAACGCCGCCAAGAGCGCGAGCCACGAGCCGGTCGCCGTCGCGCTCCACGGCCTCGAATCCCGGGTGGTCCATGTGGGCCACAAAGGCGATGGGCGGCACGTCCCGCGCCGTGCCTGGGACTCGCGCGATGATGTTCCCGTAGGCGTCAGTCTCCGCGGACACGCCGATGCTTCGCAGCGATTCCGTGATGAAGGCGGCCACGGCGTCCTCGTGGAACGCGATCGCGGGGTGCTGGGCCAAGCCCTCCAGGAGCCGAAGAGGCAAGCCAGGGTCGTCGGGCATGGGATCCGCCTTTCTACGGCGCGGCACGGTCGAGGCGAGCCATCGGCGCTACCGAGCGACGATGTTGACCAGCTTCCCCGGCACGTAGACGACCTTGGCCACCGTGAGGCCCTCCACATGGCGGCGGACGTTGGGGTCCTGAAGCGCCATCTCCTTCGCATCACCCTCGTCGATGTCGGCGGGGGCCTGGAGGCGGCCGCGGACCTTGCCGTTGACCTGGATGACCAGGGTGATCGTCTCCTCAGCGGCCAGATCGTCGTCCCACGATGGGAACGGCTGCTGGTGGACGCTGTACGCCTCGCCCGAGCGCTCCCACAACTCCTCGGCCATGTGGGGCGTCAGGGGCGCCAGCATGAGCGGGAAAGCCCGACGCGCCTCTGCCCAGGCCGCCGGGTCCAGACGCCCACCCTCCAGTGCGTCGTGAAGGTGATTGCTGAGCTCCATCAGAGCCGCGATCGCCGTGTTGAACTTGAAGGCGTCCAGGTCGCGATGCACCTTGCGAATCGTCTGATGCAGCTTCCGCCGGGCAGCCCGCGTTTCCTCCGAGTCCGCGTTGGCCGCGTCGAGACCCGAGGGTTCCTGCTTGAGCAGGTCCCAAACGCGGTTCAGCCACCGGGCGACCCCGTTGAGGCCGGCATCATTCCACTCGCCGCCACGGTCCCAAGGTCCGACGAACATCAGGTACGCACGCACCACGTCCGCGCCCAGCTCCTCCACGTACGGGTCCGGCGTGACGACGTTGCCGCGCGACTTGCTCATCTTGGCGCCGCCGGCAATGATGTGGCCCTGGCTGAAGAGGCGCGGGAACGGCTCGCTGAAGTCGACTATCCCCATGTCCCGCAGCCCCTTCGTGAAGAACCGGGCGTACAGCAGGTGCATAACGGCGTGCTCGGCGCCCCCGGTGTACTGGTCCACGGGCATCCAGCGGCGGGCGACGTCCGGGTCCCACGGCTGGTCGTCGTCGTGGGGACTGAGGTATCGCAGGAAGTACCACGACGAATCGAAGAAGGTGTCCATCGTGTCCGTCTCGCGCTCCGCCGGCTTCCCGCAGTCCGGGCAGGTGGTTTCAACGAACCCTCGGTTCAGCTTGAGCGGCGATTCCCCCGTGGGCCGGAACTCGGCGTCCTCCGGCAGCAGCACAGGCAGATCGGCCTCGGGGACGGGCACGATCCCGCAGTCCGGGCAGTGGACCATGGGGATGGGCGTGCCCCAGTAGCGCTGGCGAGAGATCAGCCAGTCCCGCAGCCGAAAGATGTGCGTGCGACGGCCCCACCCCTGCTGCTCCAAGTGGTCCGCAATGCGCTCGGTGCCCTCGGCGTTGGGGAGCCCGTCGAAGGGGGCCGAGTTTGCCATGACGCCCGGCTCCACGTACGCCTCCGACAGACGCTCGTCGCCCGTCGCCCCGGGAGGGGCGATCACGGTGCGAACCGGCAGGCCAAACTGGGCGGCGAATTCGAAGTCCCTCTGGTCGTGGGCTGGCACGCCCATAACCGCGCCGGTGGCATACCAGGACACCGCGTAGTCGGCGACGAAGATCGGCACGCGCTCCCCGTTCACTCTATTGACGCAGTACGTGCCCAGGGCCACGCCTGTCTTCTCGCGCTCGGCCGACAGCCGCTCGATGTCCGACCGGCTGCTCGCCTCTCGAATGTACGCATCCGCGACATCCCGCTGTTCCGGCGCGGTCAGCGCGGACGCCAGCGGGTGCTCGGGAGCCAGCACCAGGAAGGTAACCCCGTAGAGAGTGTCGACGCGGGTCGTGAATACGCGAAGCTCTTTCTCTTCCAGGCCAAGGTGGCCGATATCGAAGGCGACCTCGACCCCCTCGCTCCGGCCGACCCAGTTGCGCTGCATCGTGATGATGCGCTCGGGCCAGTCGAGGAGCCCGGCAAAGTCGAGCAGCTCGTCGGCGTACTGGGTGATGCGCAGGAACCACTGGTCCAGCTGGCGACGGATGATCGGCGTGCCGCACCGCTCGCAGGCGCCTTCGACCACCTGCTCGTTGGCCAGGACGGTCTGGCACGATGGGCACCAGACCACGGGAGCGTGGGCGCGGTACGCTAGCCCGGCGCGATGGAACTGGAGAAACAGCCACTGGCTCCACCGGTAGAAGTCCGGCAGCGCGCAGATGATCTCCCGGTCCCAGTCGTAGACCGTGCCCATGGAGCGCAGCTGGCCGCGCATCCGCTCGATGTTGCTCATGGTCCAGGTGTGGGGGTGGATGCCGCGGCTGATCGCGGCGTTCTCCGCCGGGAGGCCGAAAGCGTCGAAGCCCATGGGGTGGAGCACGTTGTAGCCCTGCATTCGGCGGAAGCGGGCGTGGGCGTCGGCCGGGGCCATGGCGTACCAGTGGCCGATGTGGACGTCGCCAGAGGGGTACGGGTACATGGTGAGCTCGTACCACTTGGGACGTGGATCGTCGTCGCGGACGCGATGGAGGCCGTCGGCGGCCCACCGTTCTTGCCACTTGCGGTCCAGGGCCCTGGGGTCCCACCGCAGCTCGACCTGTCGCATCCTGTGTGTGGTCATGGTCTTTCGCCTCATTCCTTGGCTCGACTGGGCGCCGTCTGGAGATCACCCGTTGCCGACCCCAGATTTCCGTTCGCGGCTCGACAAGCTCGCCACAAGCGGGGCGCGGCCGAAGCCTACGACAATCTATCCCCCATCCACAAAACAAACCCGCCCCACGTAGGGACGGGTTTCCTGGAGAGAACCCGCGGTACCACCCTGCTTGCCCTTCAACTTGAGTGAAGGACCACCTCAGCGGCTGTAACGGCGCCACCGTCAGACGCTACCGGGAGCCTTCCCAACCAAGGCCTTGTAGGGCCACCTTGGTTTGCGAAACACCCGAAATCTGCTTCGGGTGCAGGGCTCGCCCTGCCGCCTGCCGCTCCGGGGCGAGTTCACGGCGCCCGCGCTGCCGGCCTTCCACCCATCGCCGGCTCGCTGAAGCGTGGCCTGCCGCTACTACTCCCCTTCGTCGCGTTCGTCTTCAGTTGTCGAAACTTCCCCACCGGATCCGATCTCGCGCGAGCGGGTCAAGGGACGCCTACTCAGCCCCCTCCGTCTCTCGGTCTAGGAGGACGCGCTGCGCCACCTGTTGGAAGAACTCGTAAGGGTGGGCGCCGGTGAACAGGTACCGCCCGACCGTGAAGGCGGGGATGCCGTTGATCCCGTGCCCAAGCGCCTCCTGGTACTGGGCCTGCACGACCTCGCGGTGCGTCGCATCCGTCAGGCTGCGGCCCAGGGCCTCGGGGTCCAGACCGACCTCCTGGGCGACGCCCTGAAGCACCTCGGTCTGCTCCAGATCAAGGCCACGGTCCCAGTATGCGCGATAGGAGGCCTGGTGGAATGGCATCTCCGCGCCATGCTGCTTGGCGAACTCAGTGGCCTCCAGGGCGGGCGCGGTGTAGGGGACCAGGGTCTGACGGCGCATCACCAGGCCGGCCTCCTTGGCGAGCGGCCCGATGGGCTCGCCGAGCTCAGCGCCCGGCTGCTCCCCGTCCTTGAGCGGGCGCTGCCTGCCGCCGGGCTGGATATCCGGCCGCAGATAGAAGGCCTTGGTCTCCACCTCGACGTTGAACTCCTGCTGCAATCGTATCAGCCTGTCCAGGCCGATGTAGCACCAGGGTCAGATGTAGTCGTACCAAACCGTGATCGGGATTGCTTCGCCGTGGCCGTGGCTGTCCGCATGACCCGTCACATTGCCCCTCCTCATCCACGTTCGACGGTCAGTATACCACGGGGCTTGCAGGCCGGGACCGAGGGCGACGAATTCTTGACACGATTGGTCGGAATTGCTACGCTGACGGGAGTGTCTTGAATCTGCGAGCCAGTCATGGGAGGGGCGCGAGTGCCCATCTACGATTACCAGTGCGAGGCCTGCCAGCACCGGTTCGAGCTCAGGCAAGGCTTCGACGCGGAGTCGGTAGCCGTGTGCCCCTCGTGCCAGGGCAAGGCAAAGCGCAAGATCAGCCGCGTTGGGGTTATCTTCAAGGGCAGCGGCTGGTACGTGACCGACTACGCACGCAAGAACAGCACCCTGTCCGATGGCGGGCCGAAGGAGAGCGGCGAGCCGCTCAAGACCGGCGGGTCCGCCGAGTCCAACGGGGCGCCGGGGTCCACCATGGATACAGCGAAGTCCTCGGAATCGAGCTCGAAGCCGGCTGAGTCTAGCTCGAAGGCCGAGGGGTCGTAGCGGGGAGCGACAATCGGTGCGCGGGCTGGTCCAGCGCGTCAACAAGGCCACGGTTTCGGTGCATGGCGAGGTCCTGGGAAGCATCGAGTCGGGCCTTGTGGTGTTTCTAGGGCTCGGCGCCGGTGACACCATCGAGGACGCCCGCTACCTGGCCGAGAAGGTGCTCAACCTCCGCGTATTCCCCAACGACGACGGACGCTTCGACCGGTCCGTCATGGACATCGCGGGCGGGCTGCTGCTGGTAAGCCAGTTCACCCTCTACGCCGACACCCGCCGTGGGCGACGCCCCAGCTTCACCGACGCCATGGAACCAGCCGAGGCCGAGCCCCTGTACGAGCGCACCGTGGAGATCTTCCGAGCGTCTGGGCATCCCGTGGCGACGGGTCGGTTCGCGGAGCACATGGTCGTGGAGATCCACAACGACGGGCCGGTGACGGTCATGGTCGATAGCGCGGACAGGGTGAGGCCAAGGACATAGTTGCGAACAAAGATTCGCACGATGCACAATGCTCGTCACACGCGGCACCCGTTGACCTACCCAGGGGAGGGATAGAGGGGATGGCAGACTATCCGTATCTCAAGTCGCAGAAGAATCTCCCCCGATTCATGAGTCAGATCAAGGCCGGGGCGGTTCCGTCGAAGGTTGACATGAAGTATCTGAAATCGATGGGGTTCACCAGCGGCAACGACCAGGCCCTTGTCCCATTGTTCAAATCCATAGGCTTCGTCGATTCATCCGGGGCACCAACGGAAAGGTGGTCCCAGTATTGCGTCACAGACCAAGCGGCGCGCGTTCTAGCCAAGGGCATTCGGGAAGCGTACAGTCAACTGTTTGAGGTGTATCCGGACGCCCATCGCAAGGACGACGAGGCGATTCGCAACGTTTTCAAGGCGCACACGTCGGTAGCCGAGGAGACTGTTAGCCGCATGCTCGGCACTTTCAAGGGCCTCACAGCCCTCGCGGATTTCGGCAATGTGCGGGACACGCCCGCGGAAGCTCCATCCGGTGCCGCAGCGACTACCAACGGTGATTCCCGCTCCCATGAAAGCGCGAACCTGTCCGGCATGACGCTAAACCTCAACATACAACTGGCTCTTCCCGCCACTGACGATATGTCAGTCTATGACAAGATATTCGCTTCTATGAAGAAGCACTTGATGTCATAGGGCTGAAGTCGAAGATGATTGCACCGCTCATTCGCAGAGCCCGAGCATTCGAAGCTGATGCTCACCTGATGCTATCGCGGCATGAGGCATCACCGTCCCGGATCATTATGCTTGAGAACACCTATGACCAACTGGACAAGCTCTCTCTCCAGCAGGACGATCTTTTCCGGCAAGCGCTACGATGTCTCGAAAGTGAATTGTACAGAGCGGCTCACGTGATGGCATGGGCCGCATTCATGGACTTTCTGGAAGAAAAGATGGCGTCTGATGGGCTCGTGAAGCTTGGGACTATTCGCCCCAAGTGGAACATCAGAGGCCTAGTGGAGCTTCGCGAGCATGTCCCCGAACAGCAGCTAGTCGAAGCTTGCCAGGGTCTCGGCCTGACCAGTAAGACGGTCACCAAGGCCTTGTTAGGGCTACTCAACAAGAGGAACGAGTGTGCTCACCCCAGTGAGTACTATCCAGGGCTGAACGAGACGCTGGGATATGTTACGGAACTGCTGCAGAGAATCGAGGCCATCCGCAAGCGCTCTATCTAGCGCTCGTACTCCAGGTCCATGCTGATGTCCAGCGCTGGGGCCGAGTGGGTCAGCGCTCCAACCGAGATCAGGTCCACTCCGCACTCCGCCACCGCGCGCACCGTCGCCAGGTCGATGCCGCCGGACGCCTCCAGCACGGCTCGCCCTCGGTTCATGGCCACCACCCGCCCCATCTCCTCCGGCGCCATGTTGTCCAGCAGCAGCAGCTCCGCGCCCGCGTCCAGCGCCTCCTCCGCCTCCGCCATCGTCGTCACCTCAATCTCGACCCGGATGGTGTGGGACGCGCGCTCGCGAGCCATCCGCACGATCTCGGCGATCCCCACCTCGCGGCCCCGTAGCGCGGCGATGTGGTTGTCCTTGACGAGCACCCCGTCCCCCAGGTTCTGGCGGTGGTTGCGCCCCCCGCCGGCCCGGACGGCCTCCTTCTCCAGAGCTCGCAGGCCGGGTATCGTCTTGCGGGTGTCGATGATGCGCGCCCGCGTTCCCTTCACGGCATCGACGTACCGGGCGGTCTGAGTGGCGATCCCACTCAGGTGCTGGAGGAAGTTCAAGGCGGTTCGCTCGGCTCTCAGGAGGCTGGCGGCGGCGCCACGGACTCGAGCGATGACGACGCCCGAGGCGAGCTCGACCCCGTCGAGTCTCAGAAGCTCGGTCTCCAGGCTGGAATCGATTCGCCGGAAGACATCCAGCGCGACCCGGCCGCCGCAGAGGACGCCCGGCGATTTGGTGAACAGGACCGCGGTTGCCAGCAGGTCGCCGGGGATCAGGGCGTCCGTGGTGGCATCGCCGAGGCCCACGTCCTCCTGGATCGCCCGGTCGATCAGGTCTGCCACCTGGGGAAGCAAGTCAGCCAAGCTGTTTCCTCTCGACGCGCCCGCGCCTACTCCGACGGGACGATGACGATGTGCCGCTCCCACCCCGCAGAGGTCTCCGGGTAGTCGGTCCGGTAGTGAGCGCCCCGGCTCTCCGTGCGCATCAGCGCCGCCTCCGCCATTATGCGTGCCACCAGCGCCATGTTGCGCAGCTCGTGGGAGGGCCGGTCGCGCGGCTCCGGCAGGGCCTGCTCCCAACCGCTCAGGGTCTCCGCCGCCGTGCGCAGCCCATCTTCGTCGCGGGTCATCCCCACCATGTCCCACATCAGAGCACGAACATGGTCAACGGTGGGAGGCGCTGCCGGAACGGCCACGTCTCGGCGCGGGAGGGGCACGGCGTCGCGCGGGCGGGGTCCGTCGGCGCCACCCTCCACCGTCCGGTGCACCAGCCTGCGGCCGAAGACCACCGTCTCCAGCAGCGAGTTGCTGGCGAGTCGGTTGGCTCCGTGGAGCCCATTGGAGGTCACCTCGCCGCAGGCGTAGAGGCCGGGGAGCGTGGTCTCGCCCCACGTATTCGTGAGGACTCCGCCCATCATGTAATGGGCAGCCGGCGCCACTGGAACAGGCTCGCGTGTTATGTCGAGTCCGTTCTCAAGGCACGTGCTGTAGATGCTGGGGAACCGCGTGGCCACCAGCTGCGGCGGCAGGTGGGTCACGTCGAGCGCCACGTGATCGGACCCGGCGCGCTCCATCTCGGCTCGAATCGCTCGGGAGACCACATCCCTTGGCGCCAGGTCCTTCATGGGGTGGTACCTCTCCATGAAGGCTTCGCCGGCCGCGTTGCGGAGCACCCCGCCCTCACCGCGCACGGCCTCCGAGATCAGGAACGGCGGTGCCCCCGGCTTGTGCAGAGCCGTGGGGTGGAACTGGAAGAACTCCAGGTCCATGACGGCCGCGCCCGCCCTGAAGGCCAGGGAGACGCCGTCTCCCGTCGCCACCTCCGGGTTGGTCGTGTAGCGGTAGAGCCGGCCCCCGCCCCCGGTCGCCAGAACGACGTGCAGACCAAGGTGCTCCCCAAGCTCCCCGGTGGCGGCGTTCAGGGCCTCGACACCCACGACGCGCCCCCCGGGTGCGATCACGAGCAGCCGGGTCACGTCCACGTACTCCTCAATGTGCACGTTTGACATGCGGGACAGCCGTGCCAGGGTGAGCTCGATGCGCGCGCCCGTCTCGTCGCCGCCGGCGTGCAGGACCCGAGGCATGCGGTGAGCGGCCTCGCGACCCAGGGCGACCTCGCCGTGAGTCGTGTCGAACACCATGCCCAGCCGGACCAGGTCGGCGATGGCGCGGGGGCCGTCGAAGGCGAGGATGCGGACCGCTTCCTCGTTGCAAAGGCCCGCGCCGGCGGCAAGCGTGTCCTCGAGGTGGTACTCGGGGGAATCCTCAGGGCCGATGGCCGCTGCGATCCCCCCCTGGGCGAAGCGAGTGTTGCAGTCCTCGATGCCACCCTTGGTGAGAAGGAGCACCGAGCCGTGCTCCTGGGCCGCGAGGGCGGTGTAGAGCCCGGCGATGCCGCTGCCGACGATGATGTAGTCGTACGGTTGCTGAGGGGTCATGGGCGGCGCCCGTGGCCGCGCCGGCCTCGGAACGCGGGGGCGCTCGGGCGGGCCGTGGGCCGGTTTCGGTGCATCATGCTCCCAGCCCCTTCCGGCTACGCCACGCGCAGCATGCGCTCCAGGGCGATGCGGGCGTCGCGGGCCGTGTCCGGCCCAACCGCGATGGGGTTGACCACCTGCCCCTCCAGGAGCCCATCCAGGACCCACAGCAGGTACGCAGGGTGGATGCGGTACATGGTGGAGCAGGGGCACACGATTGGGTCCAGGCAGAACACGGTCCTGTCCGGGTACTCCTGCGCGAGCCGGCTTACCAGGCTCACCTCGGTCCCCACGCCCCAGACCGAGCCCGGCGCCGACTCTCGAACCATTCTGCTGATGTACTCGGTGGAGCCGACGTAGTCCGCCTCCCCGACCACCTCCATCGTGCACTCGGGGTGCACCAGGATGTTGATGCCCGGATACTCCTCCCGCGCTCGGCGGACCTGGTCGACGGTGAAGCGAGTGTGAACCGAGCAGTGGCCCTTCCACAAAATGACCCTCGCGGCCCGCAGCGCCTCCACGGTGTTGCCCCCCAGCGGCTTGTACGGGTTCCAGATCACCATCTCGTCGAGCCCGATGCCCATTGCGAGGGCCGTGTTCCGTCCCAGGTGCTGGTCGGGAAGGAAGAGCACCCGCTGGGCGCGCTCGAACGACCATTCCATCACCGCGCGTGCGTTGGACGACGTGCAGACGATGCCGCCGTTTCGCCCGCACAGCGCCTTGATGGAGGCGGCGGAGTTCATGTACGTCACCGGGAGGACGCTGCCTTCGCCGAGGGTCGAGGTCAGGTCGTCCCAGCAGCTCTCGACGTCGTCGGAAGGCGCCATGTCGGACATGGAGCACCCGGCGGTGATGTTGGGCAGAATCACGCGCTGATCGGGACCGCAGAGGATGGCCGCGGTCTCCGCCATGAAGTGAACGCCGCAGAAGATGATGAACTCGGCCTGCTCTTGGGACGCGGCATATTGGGAGAGCTTGAGGGAGTCGCCGCGGAGGTCCGCGAACCGAATGACCTCGTCCCGCTGGTAGTGGTGGCCCAGCACGACCGCGCGCGTCCCCAGGCGGGCCCGTGCCTCCACGATGCGCGCCTCCAGCTCATCAGGCGACATCTTCATGTACCGGATCGGCAGCCGCTGCCACTGGACCCCAGCCTTGAACTCCGCTTCCAGCGGCTCGGCCCGCAGGTCGCCGGTCCGGCAGAATGCGGACTGCTCCAGCTCCGTCACCGGCACCGCCGGATATTGGCGCGGCCTCGCCTCGCCCGAGAGCTTCGTCGTCACCGCTATGCTCCTTCTCCCTGGTGGCCCGCGGGCACGCCGCTGAGCGACCAGGGCCCCGTCCGGGTGACACGGAGGTCAACCATGCGACCGTGGTAGTCCGCTGCGCCGTCCTCGAAAAACACCAGCTTGTCGGTCCTGGTCCGCCCCTTCCACTTGCCCCGCTCGCGTCCGTCCACCAGGACGGGGAGCGTACGGCCCAGCAGCCGCGCGTTGATGTCACTCGCAATCCGCTCCTGGAGCGCCTCCACCCGTCTTACGCGCTCCCGCTTCTCCGCTAGCGGCACCGTGTCTTCCTGCTTCCTATGGGCGATGGTGCCTTCCCGGGAGGAATAGGCCGCCACGTGGACCTTGTCGAAGCCCACCGTCTCCAGGAGGTCCAGGGTGCCCTGGAACTGCTGCTCCGTCTCGCCGCAGAACCCGACGATGACGTCGGTGCTCAAGCTGACATCAGGGATCGCGGCGCGGACGCGGTCGATGAGCCGAAGGTACTCGTCGCGGGTGTAGGTGCGACGCATCGCGGCCAGCACATCGTCATCGCCCGCCTGAATCGGCAGGTCGATCTTCTCGCACACCTTGTCGAGTTCCGCGATCGCACGGATGATCCGGTCGGTCATGAACGCGGGGTGGGAGGTGAGGAACCGAATCCTGCGGAGATCCGGAAGGTCATGGAGGGCGTGGAGAAGGTCGGCCAGATCTTCGTCGCCGGGCAGGTCGTGGCCGTAGGCGTCCACGGTCTGCCCCAGCAGCGTCACCTCTCGCACGCCCCTGGCGGACAGCAGCTCCGCCTCCCGAACGATCTCCGGTACGGGCCGGCTTGCCTGCCGGCCCCGGCGGTAGGGGATGACGCAGAACGAGCAGAAGAGGTCACAGCCGTGGATAATGGGGATGTAAGCGGTGATGCCGGGCCTGGCAGGCACCAGCGGCCCCACGCAGCCCTCCGCGTCCACGCCGAGCCGCTCCGCCACCAGGTCCACGAGCTGTCCGAACTCCTGAGGACGGAGGAAGAGGTCCACGTACGGGAAGCGTCGGCGCAGGTCCTCCGTGCGTGGCCCCACCATGCAACCCATCAACGCCAGGATGCGGCCCGGCTTCGACTTGAGGGACTTCATGAGCCCCAGGTTGCCGACAACCTTGTCTTCGGCGCTCTGCCGCACCACGCACGAGTTCAGGACGACGATGTCCGCCTCCGCGGGCGACGCCACCGCCCGGAGGCCGAGTTGGTCGAAGGCACTCTCCAACCGCTCCGAGTCAGCCTTGTTCATCTGGCAGCCGATGGTCCACACGTGGTAGCTGCCCACGGCCGTATCGCCCGCTGGTGGGACGGCGGCGGTAGAGGACGGAATCTGGAGAAGCAACGGCTCCCGCATGCACCTGACCTGTCGCACCCGCGTGATTCGGGGTGGCGGAGGGACAGGGATTCGAACCCTGGAGGAGCCTTTTGAGCCCCTAAGCGCTTAGCAGGCGCCCGCACTAGGCCACTATGCGATCCCTCCGCGCGCTACCAAATATGGTACCAAGGGGCGGCTCCATAGGACAAGACGGAAATCGACGGCGTTTCGAAGCTAACATTGTGCGTCGCGTCACAAACCAAACGCCGACCCACGTGCGGGCCCCGCCTAGAGGGGTTCTCAGACCACCATGCCGGCCAGCGCGTCCTCCAGGAGCGTCAACGCAAAGGGTGTGGGCCACACAAGGACGAGACCGCTCACTGTCAGGACCACCTCCCAGAAGCCCAGCGACGCCGGCCGGACGCCGGGGCCCCTGGTCGCCACCCAGTAGCGGTTCAGGGCGCGCTGGGGCCAGACCATCGCTGGAGTGACGAGGGCCACGTTCGTCACTAAAAGCGCAAGCACCAGCACCGGACTCGTGATCCCGAAGCCGAGGAAGACCAGCGCCGTTGCCGCCGCCAAGAGGACGACGATGGTCCAGGGGTTCAGCCGAAGCTCTGGGAACGACTCCGAGACCAGCGCGCGGATGAGGTCTGTGGACGGTGCATCCGGAACTGGGCGTACACCGGGACCAGCAGCGTCAGGGCGTGCCATACCGGGTAGTACGGCCCGTGGCCGGGGGCCTCCCGCGCCAGCTGCCCCCAGGTCCGGTACACCCAGTGCAGGTAGTAGAGACCTGCGGAGAGGACGGAGAGGACGACGATGCGCCGCAGGCTGATTGTGAGGCGCTCGGGCGTGGAGGCACTCATCGGCTACCGAAGATCCGCGCCGACAGCCCCTCGACGGTCGTCATGGGCTCCCTCCGGCGACGCTGACGGCGTCGGCCGCTAGCTGGGCCGGCGCGCCGCCACCTCTTCGCGCTCCTCCGACCCGACGCCAACCCAGACCGAGCCATCCTCGAAGAACTCCTTCTTCCAGATCGGCACGATCTCCTTGATTCGGTCCACGATGTAGCCGCAAGCCGCGAACGCCTCGACTCGGTGTGGAGACGCCACCGCCACCACCAGGCTCGCTTCCCCGACCTCCAACCGGCCTGTCCGGTGAGCCACCGCCACGTCGTGGATGCCCCACTGCTCCCGGACCTCCGCGACGACCTGCCGCAGCGTCTTCTCCGCCATCTCCGCGTAGGCCTCATATTCCAGGTGGAGCACACGGCGGCCGCGCGTTTCGTTCCGGGTCGTGCCCAGGAAGGTAACCACGCCACCGTTTCCCGGCCCCTCGACCACGGCGGTCACGGTGCCTGGGTCCAAGGGCTCGGCGGTAATGAGGACCTGCGGGATGCCCACATCACGCTCCATCGGTGGGTTTCGTTGGCTCGTGACCGCTCGGGGGACTCACCGCCCCATCTCAGGAGCCCAGAGGAGCGCACCCCCGCTCACCGGCGGGATGAGCGCCACCTCGTCCCCGTCCTGGAGCCGGTGGTCCCCTTCCGCGTACTCCTGGTTCACGGCGACCATGGTGGTGCCTGCCAGGCTGGCGACTCGCGGGTAGCGGCGGCCGACCTCGTCCATCACATCGGACACCGTCGACGCGGCGGGTAGGTTCAGGAGCACCTGCTCCGCTCCCACCCGCTCACGGTAGACGGCGAATAGCCTGACGGTCACGACGATCGGCTCGACATCTGCCATGGCCCGTCCATTATACCCGGGCGTGGCGGGCCGGGTCGAATCTCCCGCGTCGGGCGAGGCCGTTAGGCCCGCGGGGGCTTACGCCCTCCGCTTGCCCACCTCGGTGCGGATGAACTCGGCAATCTCCTGGGTGTTGGCGCCGGGGCCGAAGCACCCAGCGACGCCCTGCTCCTGGAGGACCGGTCGGTCCGACTCCGGGATGATCCCGCCAACGACCAGCACGGTGTTGCCGAGCCCCCGCTCCTTCAACGCTTTGGCGATGGGGGGCACCAGCTCGTTGTGCGCGCCGGAGAGGATGGAGAGGCCCACCACATCCACGTCCTCCTGGACCGCGGCCTCCACGATCATGTCCGGCGACTGCCGGATGCCGGTGTAGATGACCTCCATCCCCGCGTCCCGCAGGGCCCGCGCGATCACCTTTGCGCCACGGTCATGGCCATCCAGGCCGGGCTTGGCAACCAGCACGCGAATCACATCACCCTCAGCCATCCTGCTACCTCCTGCCACGAATGGGGCCTTCGGCCACCGGAAATGGGCCGGCGTCGAAACTTACGGCTGCACCAGCTCGATCAGCACGCCACGGGTCGACCGTGGGTGGATGAATGCGATGGTGCCGGAAAGGCCGTGGCGCGGCTCCTTGTCGATGAGCTGGACATCCCGCGCCTTGAGGATCTCCAGCGACGCCTTGATGTCCTCCACTTCCAGGCCGATGTGGTGGAACCCTTCGCCGCGGGTCTCCAGGAATCGGGCGACCCCGGTCCCCTCTTGCACGGGCTGGATGATCTCCAGCTGGGTCCCGCCCACCTTGATTAGGCTCGCCTGGACACCCTGGTCCGGCAGGTCCTCTATAGGGCTGGGACCGATGCCGAACAGGTCCTGGTAGAACTGGAGCGTCTCCTTGATGTCCTTCACCACGATGCACGTGTGGTTGATGTGCTTGATCGTGCAGACCTCTGCCATGTATCCCTCCTCCGTCTCGTTTTTCGCGGCAGCGTGGGCCCTACGCCCCGCGGGCCGCCTGCAGCACCTGGCGAGCGATGATGAGCCGCTGAATCTCCGACGTCCCTTCGTATATCTCGGTCACCTTGGCGTCCCGATAGGCCCGCTCCACCAGCGCGGGGTGGAAGTAGCCGTAACCCCCGTGGACCTGCAGCGCCCGATCGGCGCAGAACGTCGCCGCCTCTGACGCGAACAGCTTCGCCTGCGCCGACTCCCCCGTGAAAGTCTGGCCGTTCTCCTTGCGGGCCGCCGCGTGATGGGTCAGGAGCCGCGCGGCGCTCACCCGAGTGGCCATGTCCGCGATCATGAACTGGATCGCCTGGAGCTCCGCGATGGGCCGCCCGAAGGCCTCCCGCTCCGTGGCGTACTTTGCGGCGGCGTCCAGAGCCCCCTGGGCGATCCCTACCGCTTGAGCGGCGATGCTGATGCGGCTTGCGTCCAGCACCCACATGGCCGCCCGGAATCCCTGATCCTCGTCACCCAGCCGGTCCCTCTCCGACGCTTCCACGTCGGAGAAATATATCTGGGCGGTGTCAGAGGCTCGCAGCCCCATCTTCCCGCTCATCGGCTGGGCGTCGACCCCTCTGGCGCCCCGCTCCACCACGAATGCGTTGACGCCCCGATGCCGCTTTTCCCGGTCCGTGGTGGCAAAGACCACCAGGGTCTCCGCCACGCTGCCGTTCGTGATGAAATTCTTGCTGCCGTTGAGGATGTAGCCACCCCCCGACCGCGCGGCGGTGGTCTGGATCCCCGCGGCGTCGCTCCCTGTCGCCGGCTCCGAGAGGCAGAACGCGCCCAGCCTCTCCCCCGCGACCATGGGCGGGAGAAGCCACCGCTTCTGCTCGTCGTTCCCAAACGCGCTGATCGTCTGCATCGCCAGCGAGTGGTGCGCTATGTAGACCACGCTAGTGGCGGCGCAGACGCGCGCGATCTCCTCCACGGCAATAGACGATAGCCTGGATCCGCCGCCGCTCCCCCCGTACTCGGGATCGATCCCGATGCCGAAGAGCCCCAGCGCCGCCATGCCCCGAATGCCGTCCCAGGGGAACTCCTGGCGCTCATCGATACCGGCGGCCCTGGGCGCCAACTCCTGATCGGCGAAGTCCGCCACCGTCCGCTGGAGCAGCAGCTCCTCCTCGGTGCGCAGGGCGTCCGCCATCTCAACCCCTCGCGGCGCGGCTAGCCAGCTCGCCTAGACGGATGCCTTGTGCTCCATCTCACCGAAGACACCGCGGAAGGTGTCGCAGATCTCGCCGATGGTGCAGTAGGCCTCCGCGGCTTCCATGATGGCCGGTACGGTGTTCTCCGTGGACCTGGCTACCTTGTCCAGCTCCGCCAACGCCTTGCTCGCCCGGTTCGAGTCCCGCTTGGCGCGCACTTCCTGCAGCCGCGCGATCTGCGCCTGGGCCTGGGCCGGGTCGATACGCAGGACGCTGGTCACGCTCGGCTGGTCGGTCACGTATTGGTTGACGCCAACGATGGTCTTCTCTCCGGATTCCACCATCTGCTGGTGCTTGTACGCGGCGTCCTGGATCTCGCGGATCTGGTAGCCGGCGTTCAGCGCGGCCAGTGCCCCACCCATCTTGTCGATCCGGTCGATGTACTCGAACGCGCCCTTCTCCAGCTCGTCGGTGAGGTGCTCGACGTAGTACGAGCCGCCCAGGGGGTCCACCACATCCGCGACTCCGCTCTCGGAGGCGAGCACCTGCTGGGTGCGGAGGGAGAGCTGCACCGCCTCCTCGGAGGGGAGTGACAGCGCCTCGTCCCGTGAGTTGACGTGGAGCGACTGGGTGCCGCCCAAGACCCCGGCCAGCGCCTGAATAGTGCATCGAATGAGGTTGACGTCCGGCTGCTGCGCAGTGAGGGTCACGCCAGCCGTCTGGGTGTGGAAGCGGCAGGTCCAAGAGCGCTCGTTCTTTGCCCCGAACCGCTCCCGCATGATCTTGGCCCACATGCGGCGCGCCGCACGGTACTTGGCAACCTCTTCGAAGAGGTTGTTCTGAGCTACGAAGAAGAAGGAGAGCCGCGGTCCGAAGGCGTCGATGTCCATGCCCCGGTCGAGGGCGGACTGGACGTACTGGATGGCGTCGGCGAACGTGAACGCGAGCTCCTGGGTCGCCGTCGCGCCGGCCTCGCGCATGTGGTACCCGCTGATGCTGATGGTGTTGAAGCGGGGCATGTTGGGGGCGCAGTACTCGAAGACGTCGGTCACCAGGCGCATGGAGGGCTCGGGAGGGTAGATGTAGGTCCCGCGCGCGATGTATTCCTTGAGCACGTCGTTCTGGATGGTGCCGTCAAGCTTGTCCAGCGGCACTTCCTGCTGCTTCGCCACGGCGGCGTAGAACGCCATCAGCACCGACGCGGTGGAGTTGATCGTCATCGAGGTGCTGACCTTGTCCACGGGGATCCCGTCGAACAGAACCTCCATGTCCCTCAGCGAGGAGATGGGCACGCCGACTTTTCCAACCTCCCCTAGGGACATCGGGTGGTCGGAGTCGTACCCCATCTGGGTCGGCAGGTCAAAGGCCACCGAAAGCCCGGTCTGGCCCTGCTCCAGCAGGTACTTGTTGCGTCGGTTGGACTCCTCGGCCGAGGCGAACCCAGAGTACTGGCGCATGGTCCAGATGCGGCTGCGGTACATGGTCGGCTGGACGCCGCGGGTGTACGGGTACTCGCCGGGATAGCCCAGGTTGGCGTTGTAGTCGAAGCCGTCGCTCTGGAGGTCCTCCGGGGCATACAGGGTGTCCTGGACGATGCCCGCATCGGTCTCGAAGGGCTCGCGGCGAGGCTTGGCCCGCTGCAGTGCGGGGTCTAGGGTCTTCTCCGTCCATTCTTGCTTGGTGTCCGACATCCCGCACCTCCTGAGCGATACTGCTTCCAGCTATGCTACGGGGGATTTCGGCCGTAGTGTAGTCTACGGGGTTTGTAGGTGTCAATTTCAGAACGCAGGGTCAGAACGCAGAGTATTGAGTGGGCACGGGGACGCGCCGTGCGCCCGCGAGAAACGGACGGCGCGGGGCCTACAGGACGGAAGGCCGCCGCCTGAGGTCCGCCGCTTCGTATATGGCTTGCACGGCCATATCCTCGTCCTGTCACTTCACCATCGGTCGGAACGCCATCCGCAGGTCCCACGACGTCACTCCCAAGGCGCGCTCGGCAGGGATTCGCTGCACCCCGTTCACCCTGTCGAGCAGCCGCACCACCCAGGCCAGCGCCAGGCCGGCGTGCCGGGTATGGAATCGGGGCGTCGCCCCGATTGCGGATCTGGATGCCAGCGCCATGAGCGTCCTCCGCGGAGTGGGTCGTGTCGTCGTTCCAATCTAGCGTCACCCGCGAGGCTCTGTCAACGGCCGCCCGCGCCCTGACCGCCTGGGATCCCAAACGGTCGGCTCACAGGCGCGAGCGTGGACATGCCCTGTGGTAAGATGGCTCAAACGTTCGTGGGGCGGAGTGATGACCGAGCGGCTGGTCTCCAGCAATCTCCAGGGAGAGGACCCGGGCTTGGACCGCACCCTGCGGCCCCGCCGCCTGGCGGACTACGTGGGGCAGGAGCGGGTGAAGGAGGGGCTGGACATCGGGATCCGGGCGGCGCGCCGGCGCGGCGAGCCCCTGGACCACGTGCTGGTGTACGGCCCCCCCGGCCTCGGCAAGACCACGCTGGCCTATATCATCGGTCACGAGATGGAGGTCAACGTCCGCGTGACCTCCGGCCCGGCCATCGAGCGACCTGGCGATCTGGCGGCGATCCTCACGGGGCTGGAAGCCCACGACGTCCTCTTCGTCGACGAGGTGCACCGCCTCAGCCGCGTCGTCGAGGAGGTGCTCTACCCCGCGATGGAGGAGTTCGCCATCGACCTAGTCATCGGCAAGGGTCCGGGCGCGCGAAGCCTCCGCCTCAACCTGAAGCCCTTCACCCTCATCGGCGCCACAACACGATACGCAATGGTCAGCGCCCCGCTGCGGGACCGATTCGGCGCCGTCCACCGGCTCGACTTCTATTCCGCCGATGAGACCCTCAGCATCCTCTCACGGTCCGCTCGGATATTGGGGCTGGAGTCCGAGAAGGAGGGACTCGCCGAGATCGCCCGGCGCTCCCGCGGGACGCCGCGCGTGGCCAACCGGCTGCTGCGTCGCGTCCGCGACTACGCCGAGGTGATTGCCGACGGCACGCTGACCCACGACGTGGCGGTGGCGGCCCTGGCCCGGATGGAGGTGGACGAGCTGGGCCTCGATGATGTCGACCACAAGGTGCTCCGCTCCCTCATAGAAAAATTCGATGGGGGACCGGTGGGCCTGGACACCATCGCCGCCACCATCAGCGAGGAGGCGGACACCGTCATGGACGTGTACGAGCCGTTCCTGCTGCAGCTCGGGTTCCTGGAGCGCACCCCACGGGGCCGCGTCGCCACGCGCCTCGCTTACGCGCACCTGGGCATCGCCTACCCGCGTGGCCGCCGGGGCGCCGAGTCCGCGCAGCTGAGCCTGGAGGACCTGTCGGACCAGTGAATCGAGCGCGTCGTCCCTGGCGACGAGGCAGGCCAAGAGCACGGACCCAAGCGGGGGTCTGGGGGTGTCCCCCAGAAGAACAGGACCGGGCGGGCGGGTGGGACAAGCCCTCGTCTTCGCCGCCGCCGTCGGCGCCAAGCGCCAGAGGAACGCAGTGACTGACCTGCGGCACGTCACCATCTACACAGACGGCGCCTGCACCGGCAACCCAGGGCCAGGGGGCTACGGCACGGTGCTCCTTTTCGGAGACGGGCGCAAGGAGCTTTCGGGCGGGTACAAACGCACCACCAACAACCGAATGGAGATCCTGGCCGTCATCGTGGGGCTGGACGCGCTCAAGGAACGATGCCGGGTGACCCTGTACAGCGATTCCCGATACGTCGTAGACGCCATGTCGCGCGGGTGGGCGGTCAAGTGGCGGGCCCGGGGATGGATGCGGAACAAGACGGACGCCGCACTGAACCCGGACCTGTGGGAGCGCCTCTTGGACCTGTGCGAGAAGCAAGAGGTCACGTTCCAGTGGGTCCGGGGGCACAACGGCGTTGCGGAGAACGAGCGCGCCGACCGGCTCGCCACCAGCGCCGCCCGCGCGCCGGCCCTCCCGGTGGACGAGGGGTTCGAGTCGTCCTAGAGCGGGCTCGGGCAGCGCCCGCGTCAGCGGCCCGACTAGCCCCCGCCACTACGACGCTCCATCGGGCCGGATGATCCCAGGGAGGAGGTCGCCCGTGGAGCCGATAATGCACGGCATTCCCCAATTCATCATCACGTCCATCAATTTCGTCGCGACCATCAATCTGGCCCGCTACGTGGGCGAGCTGGAGTCGGTCGCCGCCAGCCAAATCGAAGGCGGCCGGGCGCGGAACCGCCGGATCGTGGCGAACTGGCGGCTCCTGCTGGCTGGCTGGTGGTGCCTCTGCACTGCCGCCATCGTCGGTATGCTCCGGATGCTCGTGTCGCTCCTCGGCGTGGAGAACGTGGCGAACGCGGTGTGGGTGGGGTTCGACCTGGCCATCATCACCCTGATGGCCTTCGGCTACGGCCTGGTCGCGCTGAACGCGGGGCGGGCGTGGAGCTGGAACACGTGGCGGGGGAGGCCGTGGGAGTAGGGGCGGAGAGCTGTACTGGGAGTAGTTCTTGTGGCTGCGGGGCGTGGCGGTGACGGGAGTGCAATTGAGACAGAAAGTACTTCGCGGTGTCCGGCTCAGTATCGGCGTTGCCTGTAGACTCGGGCGATCACCCCTTTCTGCTCGTCCATGCCGGCTGTTTGGGCCTGCAGCTTCACGGGTTTGGACTAGCGTGAACTAGGAATTGGAGGATCCAATGAACCCGTGCCGGCTAGGCGGATGCCACCTCCATCAGGGGGCCACCATCTTGGCGCTAGTCATCCTTGCTTTCTTCGGGACCGCAGCTTGCGGGGATTCTTCACTCGCGACAACCCAAGAACTGGTCAAGCGACTGGACAAGCACCAATTGTCAGGCGAGTCCGTTCCTTTGTTCGTAATTGTGCAAGCGTATGATGGAAGGAAGTACTCTGTTGAGCCGGGTGGGTACAGGCTTGAAATCTATCTCTACCAAGACCGTGGGTCCGTGGACCATTGGGCGGAGAATGTCAGGAGAATGGACTCCAATACCCAAGCTCTCACCTACAGGAACGCCCTGCTAATCCTTCACACGGCAGACTCGGATGCTTCCCGGCTGCTTCTGGCTGACTTGAGAGATTCTGAAATGCAGGAATAGCTTTCTTCTTGACCGCTAGTGGCGCCGATCGGGGACCACGCGCATCAGGAGGCCCTCCACCGGCATGAGCCGCTGACTCACCGGGTCCACGCCCAGGTTGAACATCTCCAGGGTGCTCGCGCCCAGGAGAGGGGCTGAGTCTGGGTCGCCGAACACCACCATCACCGATATCTCCAGACCATGGAGCCGAATGACAGCCTGACCCATGTCGTACTCCACACGCCGGTCGTCCGCCAGCCGGAAGGGGACGCGGTGCACGGGCGTGACGCCAAGCTCCTCCAGAAGCGGGCGTGGGAGTACGGTGTGGCTCGCCCCCGTGTCCACCAGTGCGTCCACGCGGACGAACCGACGTCCAGCCATCTCCCCGACCTCCACCGGAACCGTGAACGTGCCCATGCTATTCGCTGCCGCCCTGTACCTGCGCCTGCTGCCCTGCGGGCGCAGGCGAGGCGAAGTAGGTAGCGTACAGCTCGGCATACCGGCCACCTGACGACATCAGGTCGTCGTGGCTGCCCTGCTCCAGCACGCGCCCGTCCTCCAGCACCACGATGCGGTCGGCGTTGCGCACCGTGCTCAGACGGTGGGCGATGACGATGGCGGTCCTATCGCGAAGCACCTCCGCCAGCGCCCGCTGGATGACCGCCTCCGTTTGGCTGTCGATGTTGGCCGTGGCCTCGTCCAGGATCAGGATGCGCGGGTCGGCCAGGAGGGCGCGCGCGAAGCTGACGAGCTGCCGCTGGCCCAGGCTTAGGTTCTGGCCCCGCTCCTGCAGGGGGGTGTCGTAGCCCTTGGGCTGCCGCATGATGAAGTCATGGGCGCCCACGGTCGTCGCCGCCGCCACCACCGCGTCGTCGGAGGCGTCGCGCCGGTTGTACTTGATGTTCTGTCTTATCGTTCCCGAGAAGAGGAACGGCTCCTGGAGGACCATCGCAGTCTGGCGCGCCAGCGAATCCTGGGTCACGTCCCGCAAGTCGTGGCCGTCCACCAGGATGCGGCCCTCCGTGACATCGTAGAAGCGGGCCAGCAGTGCCACCAACGTCGTCTTGCCCGCGCCCGTGTGGCCCACCAGAGCCGCCGTCTCGCCCGCGCGGATGTGCAGGTCGACGCCCTTGATGACCTCCATCTCGGGGATGTAGTGGAAACGGACCCCCTCCAGGCGCACGTCCCCCTCAATCTCGGGCAACGGCTTCGCGTCAGGGGCGTCGGGGACGTGGATGGGGGCGTCCAGCAGGTTGAAGATGCGGACCCCGGAGGTCATGGCCCGCTGGAATTGGGTGTACTGCATGGTGAGGTTGCGGATCGGGTCGAAGAAGCGCTGGATGTAGAGGACGAAAGCGACGACGACGCTCACTTCCATCTCACCCTGGAGGGCCATGCGACCGCCGAACACCACCACCAGACCGATGGCGACCGCCGTCAGCACCTCCACCGCGGGCATGAGGGCGGCCGACAGCCGGCTGGCGCGCAGGTTGGCGTCCAGGTTGTTGTGGTTCACCCTGTCGAACTGCGCCATATTGACGCTCTGGCGATTCAGGGCCTGGATAACACGCACCCCGGAGATGTTCTCTTGGAGGCTTGCGTTGACGACCGAGATGGCGCTCCGCACCCGCATGAAGGTGCCCCAGGAGAAGCGCTGCCACACGAGCATGATGCCCACCAGCACCGGGATAACCGTGAGGGTGATCGCCGCGAGCTTCGCGTCCAGCAGGAAGAGGGCGATGACGATGCCCCCCAGGCTGATGAAGTCCGCGAGGCTGTTGACGGCGAGCCCCAGAAACTCCTGGAGCTGCGATACGTCGTTCTGGGCGCGCGACATCACTCGGCCGACCTCGTTCCGGTCGTAGAAGGCGAGCGACAGACGCTGGAGGTGGCTGAAGATGCCGGAGCGCAGGTCGTAGAGCACCCCCTGGCTCACCCTCGCCAAGCTCACCAGGTACGAGTAGTTGGTGAGGGCGTGGACACCAACCGCCAGGCCGAAGAGCGCCACCACCCACGGGAGGTTCCCCACGTCGCCGCGCTCCGCCGCCCCGACCAGAGCGTCGATGCCGAGCTTGATGATCCAGGGCTGCGCCACGTTGGTGAGCGTGTAGAGGAGCATTGTGGCCACGCTCGCGGCGAGCATCCGGCGGTAGGGCTTCGCGTACCGCAGCAGCCGCGTCACCACCTGGTGGTCGTAGACGCGGCCCAGCTCGTCCTCGCGCTCGTCGAGCGAGCCAACCGGGCCGTGCCCGTGGTACCCGTGCCCACCCATGTGCATCAGCGGTCTCCATCGGCGGCGCGGCCGTCCGCGCCCGTCGTTCGGGACGCGGCGCCGTCGCCCGCACTCCCGTTGCGCGCTCCGTCAGACGGTCCCACGCCTGCCCCCTCGGGCAGAAGCTGGAGCTCGTAGACCTGCCGGTAGTGGCCTTCCTGTGCCACAAGCTCCTCGTGAGTCCCTCTCTGCGCCACTTCGCCCTCGACCATCACCAGGATCTGGTCAGCGCCCAGCACCGTGGTCAGCCGGTGGGCGATGACGAAGGTCGTGCGCCCCACCATCACCTCCGCCAACGCTTGCCGCAGCAGGTGCTCCGTGCTGGCATCGACGCTCGAGGTCGTGTCGTCGAGGATGAGCACCGGCGGGTCCAAGAGGAGGGTCCGCGCGATGGCGAGGCGTTGCCGCTGGCCCCCGGACAGGGTGATGCCGCGCTCGCCGACCCAGGTATCGTAGCCCTCGGGGAGGGTCAGGATGAAGTCGTGAATCTGGGCGGTACGCGCCGCCCGTTCGATGTCCCCCTGCGTCGCCTCCAGGTTGCCGTAGCCGATGTTGTCGCGAACCGTCGCGGAGAAGATGAAGACGTCCTGCATGACGATGCCCACGTTTCGTCGCAGCGATTCCAACGTCGCGTCGCGGACATCGATATCGTCGAGCGACACGCGCCCATCGGTCACGTCGTAGAAGCGCGGAACCAGGTGCGCGAGCGTGGTCTTGCCGCTGCCCGGAGCCCCCAGCAGAGCAATGACCTGGCCGGGCCGGGCCTCCAGCGAGATGCCTTGCAGCACCGAAGCCTCACCGCCGTACGAGAACCCCACGTCTTCGAACCGGACCCGGCCTTCGGCTCGCCCAAGGTCCACGGCGTTGTGGCGGTCGCGCACGGGCGACAGGGCGTCCAGGACATCGAAGATGCGCTGGCCTGCGGAAGCGGCGCGGGAGAAGCTGTTGATGATGAAGCCCGACATGCGGACCGGCATCTGGACCATGCCCAGGTAGAAGACGAACGCGGCGAGCCCCCCCGGCGTGAGGCGCCCCGCGACGATCTCCTGGCCGCCGAACCAGAGCACGGCCGCCGTGGCAGCCCCGAACAGGAGCATGTTGACCGTGGTGTTCGAGCCCTGGAGCCGGGCGGCGCTGACCGAGGACTCCGCCATGTCCACGATCACGCCGTCGAATTTTTCACGTTCGAAGTCCTGCGCCCCGAACGCTCGGACCACCCGCACCCCCGATAGGTTCTCCTGGAGCACCGTGGTCATCACGCCAGTGATTTCCTGAATGTGGGTCCAGATGCGCCGCAGCGCCCGGTTCACCAGCGTGGAGCGCACGATGACCACCGGGACCACCGCGACCGTCACGAGCCCCAGTCGCCAGTTGGTGAACATGAGAATGGTGATGGCGCCGGTGAGCATCACGAAGGTCTGGACCGCCCTCAGGAGCCCGGTCTGGACGAACATGCGGACGGCCTCGACGTCGGCGGTGGCCTTGGACATGAGGTTGCCGGTCTGCTGGGTGTCGTGGAAGGCGAAACTGAGCCGCTGGAGTTGCGCGTAGAGCATATTGCGCAGGTCGTAGGCCGCAAGCTGGGAGACCCACTCCCCCAGGTACGTTTGGCCGTAGGAGAAGGCGCCCCGAGCGCTGTTCACCAGCAGGATGATGCCCGCCAGCGTCAGCATCGTGCGGAAGCTGCCACCCTCCAAGACGTCGTCGATCGCGGTGCCCAGCAGCCACGGCACAGCCAAGGCGAAGCCGTTGGCGCCGAGGAGAAAGACGTAGGCAGCCACGATGTGTCTGGGGTGGCGCCAGGCCAGCGCCAGGATCCGGAGCAGGATGCGCATAGACCCTCCAGACTGCATTTTATGCCGTTCGGAGCGAAGATGCCACCGGCAGGGCGTGGCAGGGCGTGCCCTGCACCCACTCTTGGGGGCGGTTGCCAGCACACCACCCCTCCACGAAGCCGTCCAATCGGAGCAGGGCGTGCGTTGGGCGTCGGCGGGTTTGATGAACTCACCACGAACGGCAATGTTGGAGCACCAAGTCCTCAAGGGACATCCCGCCCGCTTGACCCCCCGGAGCTTGCGGGTAGAATGGGGCAATCATCGACCGGCGCGGGCCGGAACGCGCCTCCGATTCGAGAACCGGGCCGCCCGCGGTCCGACCTGGAGGGGGAACATGAGCAACGAGCAGGGACACGACAAGGCGGTGCGCCTCTTCATCACCGGGAAATACAACTGAGCGCAGGCCGTTCTCCTTGGGCTCAAGGAGCAAGATTGGGCGATCCCGGATGAGCTTGTCCGGGCCGCCACCTCGTTCGGGGGTGGCGTGGCCCTGTCCAAGAACCTGTGCGGCAGTCTGACCGCGGCGGCGATGGCGATCGGAATGGTGCACGGGAGCACCGACCCCACGGGCACGGCTCCCCGAGCGGCGTACGCGCGGACCAAGGCGGTCCTGGACCGGTTCCGCGAGCGGTTCGGCACGACCCAGTGCGGGGATCTGACTGCGAAGTGGGTCGACGACTTCGCCCACCCGGATCGGGCCTATCGCTGCGGCGAGCTCGTTCGCTTCGCCCTGGAGCAGGTGACCGACGTGTCGGACCGCTCCGACTTGTCGCCGGAGTGGCAAGAGACGTGGTGGGACGACTACCTGAACCGAAGGGATAAGATTGAGTAGGCGCGTGCAGGCGCGGGGCGGGCAGCCGCCCCGCGCCGAGTCGGGGCCGTCCGCCGTCGGCGTCCTCTACGGCAAGGGCGGCAGGTGGGGTCGAAGGAGCCGAGGTCGGCTCGACGCGGGCCGTAGCCGATGCCGTCACAGCGGGCTCCGGCTCGCCACACGCCGCCAGCAACAAACAGCTCAGCGCGACCAGCCGACGTCTCGCCACGATCATCGCCTTGGTCGCATCGTAGTGGCCGCCCCGAGCGTGACAAGCTCAGCAGGGAGTGCCCGGCGCCCACACCAGAGGAACGTTGGCAGCCACCGACAGGGTCGTCCGACCGTTGAGGCAGGGGTCCTACCGAAGCTGCCCCGCCAGGAACTCGGCCAGGTGCAGCGGGCGCACGCCCGTCCCGTGCTCCACCTGCTGCCGGCACGACACGCCCGTCGTCACCACTGTGGCATCCGGGTTGGCGCGGACCGCCGGCAGCAGCGCAAGCTCGCCGATGGTCATCGAGACGTCGTAGTGCTCCGTCTCGTACCCGAATGCGCCTGCCATGCCGCAGCACCCGGCGTCCACCACCTCCACCCGCGCCTCCGGCACCAGGCGCAGCGCTGCCTCTGAAGCCGCCGTGCCCGTGAGCGCCTTCTGGTGGCAGTGTGGGTGGAACAGCACATGGCCGTCGTGGGGCGCGAAGACCGCGCTCAGATCCTCCTCCTTGGCCACGCTCGCCACCAGCTCGTCGAAGAGCATCGTTCGGTCCGCCACGACCTTTGCCCGCTCGTTGCCGGGCAGCAGGGACAGGTATTCGTCGCGGAGGGTCAGCAGGCACGAGGGCTCGCATCCCACGATCGGCACGCCCTCTCGAGCAAGTGGGTAAAGGATGTCCACGTTCCGCCTCGCGTGCTCCCGGGCCTGCTCCAGCATTCCCTGGGAGAGCATCGGGCGGCCGCAGCACCGCTTCGGCACCAGCATCACGCCGTAGCCCAGCCGCTCCAGGACTCGCGTGGCCGCGATTCCCACCTCTGGGTCGTTGCCCTCCATAAAGGTATCGTGGAAAAGGACCACTCGCCCCCGCGTCCCGGCGCCCGGCTCGGGCGTGTGCGTGGGGAACCAGCTCGAAAAGGTCCGCTGCGTGAACCGTGGCATGGGCCGGTTCGGGTGGATGCCCAGCAGCCCCTGTAGCGCTCGGGCCCCCGGCAGCTTCGTCGCCCAGTTCGAGAACGGCGCCAGGGCCGCGCCCCACTGGTTCACCCGAGCCACGTTCGCGAAGAGCTTGGCGCGCAGGCTGAAGCCGTGCTCCCGGTGGTAGTGGGCCAGGAACTCGTATTTCAGCTTCGCCATGTCCACGCTTGAGGGGCACTCGGCGCTGCATCCTTTGCACTCCAGGCAGAGGTCCAGCACGTCGTGGAGTCGGTGGCTCGTGAACTCGTCCGGCGGGAGCAGGCCGGAGAGGATCGAGCGCAGGGCGTTGGCGCGGCCGCGGGTGGAGTGTTCCTCCTCTTTGGTCGCCATGTAGGACGGGCACATCGTGCCTCCGTGCTTGCGGCACGCGCCCTGGCCGTTGCACATCTCCACGTGCCCCTCGAATCCCCCATCCGCCGAGAAGTCCAGGGCAGTGTCGACGGACCACGTGCGATACGTCGGGCTGATGCGAAGGTTCTCCGTCATGGGCGGGCAGTCCAAGATCTTCCCAGGGTTCATGATCCCGTCGGGATCGAAGGCGCGCTTCAGCTCCCGAAACGCCCCGTGGAGCTTGGGTCCGAACATCTTTTCGACGAACACCCCCCGCACGATGCCGTCGCCGTGCTCGCCGCTGAGGGAGCCGCCGAACTCCAGCACCAGGTCGGCCACCCGCTCGGCGATGCGGGCCATGCGTCCCACGCCCTCTTCCGTCTTGAGGTCGACCAGCGGCCGGATGTGGAGGCACCCCACGCTCGCGTGGCCGTAGTGGGCCGCGGTGGTGCCCTCCTCCGCCACCAGCGCGTCAAACCGGCGAATGTACTCCGGCAGCCGCTCCGGCGATACGGCCGTATCCTCGACGAACGGCAGCGCCTTCAGGTTTCCTCGTGCGCTCATGATGAGCCCCAGGCCGTCGCGGCGCACCGCCCATACGTTTGCCTGCTCCGCCGGGTCGGTCAGTAGGAGGGTGTGGTAGCTGAGCCCCTGTCGCTGAGCGACGCGAGCCACCCGCTCGACCCCCGCCGCCGCCTCCTCCGGGGTGTCGCCCGCCATCTCGACGATCAGCAGCGCCTCCGGGTCACCCTCCACGAAGCCCATGCGCCGGGCGATCGCCACCTGGCTCCTGCCCTGCCGCACGATGTTGCTGTCCATGAGCTCCACGGCCGCCGGTCCCTCCTCCAAGAGGGCCACCGTGGCCTCCATCGCCTCCACGAGTGTGCGGAAGTGGAGCACCGCCAGGGCCGTGGCGGCGGGCCTGCGCACCATGCGCACCCTGGCTCGGGTCACCGTCGCTAGCGTCCCCTCCGACCCGATGATGAGCTTCGCCAGGTTGATGGGACGCTTCAGCATTTCGTCCAGGTTGTACCCGGACACGCGCCGGAGGATGTTCGGGTAGTGACGGTCGAGCTCGTCGCGCTGGTCCTCCGCGATGCGAAGGGCCTCCCGATAGACCCGGCCCTCCAGCGTCTGGAGCCCCACTTTGGCCTCGAGCCCTTCCGCCGTGAGCTCCCCGAACGTGGCGACGGTGCCGTCCGACAGGACCGTCTCCAGCTCTAGGACGTGGTCTACGGTCTTGCGATAGACGATGGAGTGGGACCCGCACGAGTTGTTGCCGATGGCGCCGCCCACGTTCCCTCGGCTGCTGGTGGCGGGGTCCGGCGCGAACTTCAGGCCGTGGGGCGCGCCCAGGGCGCTCAGGCGGTCCAGCACTATGCCGGGCTCCACCCACGCCCAGCCTTCTTCCGGGTTCATCTCCAGGAGCCGGTTCATGTACTTGGAGAAGTCGATCACCACGGCATGGTTCACGGACTGCCCCGCAAGGGCCGTGCCCCCGCCCCTGGGGAGCACCGGCACCCCCGCGGACGCCGCCAAGCGGACGGTGTTCGTCACGTCCTCCAGGCTTTGGGGCAGCACCACGCCCACGGGCATCATCTGGTAGATGGAGGCATCGGTGGAGTAAAGGGCGCACGTGTAGGGGTCGAAGCGGACCTCGCCTGACACGACCTCGCTGAGCTCCCTGGCAAGATCCTCGTGCTCGGTAACGGCGGCCTTTGTCGCCAACGCGCACCTCCTCCTGGACGATGCGCCAATGATAGTCGCCCGCGCCGAATTGGGGAAGGGGGATTTCGGCCTCGATCGTACGCGTCCCGCATCGCCCGGCAAGACCGAGCATCGAAACCTTCGGAAGCTTGAAGACGGTGCAAGCCACGGATGTCCCCCGGCGTGATGCGGCAGGCTGGGCACGGCGGGACACAATGAGAATCGCGGAGGAGGTTCAGTCTTGAGAATGCTTTCATCCCGGATCAGGGCGCGGTCGGTCCTCGCGACGCTTGTCGCCGGGGCTTTTGTTGTTGCGGCGTGTACAACGGAGACCCCGACGCCCGTGCCAACCCCGGCGCCCGCGACTCCGGTTCCCACGGCGGTCCCGGAGCCCACGCCCGTCACGGGCAGCGGCATCGAGGGCGGCGACCCGGAGTTCAACCCCACGGCTCTTGTCTGGCAGGGCTACTGGCTATCCCGCGACCACTTCGGACCCTTCGTCATGGCCTCCGGCCTGGGCATCCCCTTCCAACCGCCGATGGACATGATGCAGATGGCGATGGGGATGGTGGCGCAGAACTCGAACGACCCGGTGATGCTCCCGGCGAACATGATGCCGCTCCAGGCCGTCTACGCGTCCGGCGGCTCGACGCTGGTGAACGCCCCCCGCGAGTACGATCCAATGGACTTCGAGGCTTTCCGGCTCGACCCGTCGACGTTTGACGATACGGTGACGGTGCGAGGCCAGGCGGAGACGATGCTGAAGGAGAGCCAGTGGGCTCACAACTTCGCCAATGCCCACTTCGGAGAGCCCACTGGGGACTTCGGTGCCCAGCAGCGGTTCACGGGCGTCATGGTGGCAATGCTCGCCAAGATGCAGGGGCAGTACGCCATGCAGATGCTCCTGGGCGACGACGGACTCTACCACGACTCCGATGGGACTCTGGACTACACGGGCAACTGGGTAATGCTGCACGCCCTCTCGGACATCGCCGGCATCACCGGTGACATGGAGGGGCGCTACATGGACCCGGACGCCCACCCGATGTTCGAGGGCGCGGCAGCAATGCTCTTTGGGGCGCTCGCGGAGCGCGAGCCGGAGTCCGCAAGGGAAGCGGCGTCTGCGGTCTGCGCTCTGGCCTACCTCGCCTCCACCGCCTCTGACGCCGCGGTCCGTGACGCCACCCTGGCACGCGCCGCGGCCATCGCCAACGGCAAGCTCTCGGCGGCGGATTCGTCCGGCACGGTGGAGAGCGCCGCCGCCATCGCGGGCCTCATCAGCGTCGCCATGGCCACGGGCGACGGGCAATACCGCGACGCGGCGGACGCGCTGTTCGAGGTCCTGTCAGCCGACTTCGACCCGTCGCACGGCGTGTTCAACTCGATCAGTGCCTACAACGTGGACGACGTGGCCTGGATCATCGGCGGGCTCAACTCGCTGGTGCAGCAGGGCGGCTCGGACACCAAGGGGGCGGCGTCGGACATGCTCCTGGCCTTCTACGAAGCCACTCTGGGCGTGGGAGGGATGCAGCTCTCCGCCCCGCCAGGCAAGAGCGGCGCGATGGCATCACCTTGGGAGATGGAGCTGCCGAGCGTGGTCTACTACCACCCCGCCAACACTCCTCCTCCTCCCATGGCCGGCAAGCTGACGGTCCCGGCTGAGGAGATCACCTGGGATGGCAGCGCGTGGAGCGTGACCTCGGACCGGTTCGTCCCGGCGGGAGCCATGCACTTGGCCAACGAGCTCAACTGGCTCGGGCCGCACCTGGGCTCCATTCCGTTCCCGAAGGTCATGGGCTAGGGCAAACCCGCCGTCGCCCTGGGGTGTCGTGCCGGCTCTCCCGGCAGGCGTCAGGGCGGCGGTAGCTTGGCAGGCAGAGAGATGGCCCCGTTCGCGGCTCGACGCACTGGTCGCGAACGAGGCCGCTGGCACGTTCTCGAAGGGCTCGGCACGCCGGGGGTCTGCGGCCCGGCGCCTACCGCAGCTCCCGGGGGAGCAGGAAGCTGACGTCCTCGGACACCACGGCTCGGGACGTGACCGTTTCGGGGTCCAGCAGCTTGACCACGGCCTCCACGAGCGGCTCGGGTGTCGATGCCCCGGAGACGATGCCGACCCGTCGGACCCCCTCCGTCATCTCGGCGGAAAGCTCCTCGGGGCCGTTCACCAGATAGGCGGGAACCCCCGCCTCCCTCGCAACCTCCCGAAGCCGGTTGCAGTTGGAGCTGTTCCGAGCCCCGATGACCAGGACCACGTCGGCCTCGCGGGCGAGCTGCTGGGTCGCCTTCTGTCGGTTGGTGGTGGCGTAGCAGATGTCGTTGCGGACCAGCAGGCCAGGGAACCGTCCGCGGAGAACCCCGACGATATGGTGAGTGTCGTCGACGCTCAGGGTGGTCTGAGTCAACACGATGACCCGCTCCGGGTCCGGGACCTGGACCACCTCGGCCTCCTCCGCGTTCTCAACCACCACGGTGGCCTCCGGCGCCTCGCCGCGGGTCCCCACCGTCTCCGGGTGGTCGCGGTGTCCCACCAGGATGATAGTGTGGCCCGTGGCGGAGAATTTCACTGCCTCCACATGAACCTTCGTCACGAGGGGGCACGTGGCGTCGATGACCCGCAGGCCACGCTCCTCGGCCTCGCGGCGCACCGATGGGGGGACGCCGTGGGCGCTGAAGATGACGAGATGGCCGTCCGGCACCTCGTCCAGCTCGTTCACGAAGATCGCCCCCTTCTGCCGCAGTTCATCGACGACGAAAGGGTTGTGCACGATCTCATGGCGGACGTACACCACTCCCCCGAACCGCTGAAGGGCGAGGTCGACGATGTCGATGGCGCGGACCACTCCGGCGCAGAAACCGCGGGGCGAACCTAGGAGGACATCCAAGCACACCTCCGCCAACCATGCTAGCCGCCGGGGCACGCCCGATGCAAGCGCGACGTTCCGCGCGGACCCTGTGCTATAATCGGCGTCGGGATTCGTCGTGGACCTTGAGGTACGCATGGAGCGGCTGGTGACGGGGGCCGCGGCCCTGGGGATACGCCTGGATCGGGAACAGATCGGGCGGTTCCGGACCTACCACGAGGCTCTGATCCTCTGGAACCGCCGGATCAACCTCACCAGCATCGTTGACGACGACCGGGTCCAGTCGCACCACTTCCTGGACTCGCTCACGGTGGCGTCCGCGCTCCCGCGGCCGGTTCTCCAAGACGGGCGGGTCATGGACGTGGGGAGCGGCGCGGGGTTCCCGGGCGTCCCTCTCAAGATCGCCTTTCCCGGCCTGCGGTTGGCGCTGGTAGAGTCCACCGGGAAGAAGGTGGAATTCCTGGAGCGCCTAGTGGGCTTGCTGGGCCTCTCCGGCGTGGAAGTCCTCACCGGGCGCGCGGAGACCCTGGGGCGCGAGCCGCGACTTCGCGAGCGATTCGACGCGGTCCTGGCCCGGGCGCTTGGACCGCTGCCGGTGGTGGCCGAGCTGACGCTCCCCTTCGCACGAATCGGGGGCGTGCTGGTCGCCCAGCGACGTGGGGACTTGGCGCGAGAGGTGGAGGAGGCGGCCCCGGCGCTCGACGCGCTCGGGGGAGGGGCCGCGGACGTGCGCCCCGTCGATCTGCCGGGCCTGGCAGACGGGCGCGCGCTGGTCGTCGTGACCAAGATCGCGCAGACATCAGAGAGGTACCCGAGGCGCCCCGGGGCGCCGTCGAAGCGGCCCATTGGCGCGCGCGGGCCGAAGACCGTGCGCGGGCTCGAACCTGACAGTCACGTCTGAACGTCGGAGGGCGGCAATCGCGGAGGAGCCCGCACGGCAGGGGCGGTCATCACCGGGGACGCTGATCCGGCGCGGGCTGTCGCTGCCCACCCTGATCTCCCTTGGCATGGCGGCGGCGTTCCTATCGTTCCTGGTCGCGCGGTTCGACGTGGACCTGGGAGAGACCGCTCGCTCGATCCGCGGCGCCAACCCGTGGCTGTACGTCCTGGCCCTCGCTTCCTACTACGCAAGCTTCATCGCCAGGGGCGCGCGGTGGCGGCTCTTGGCGTCGAACGTGGGGGTCCACCGCGTCGAAGGGGGCCGTCTTCCCTCCCTGGGAGCGTGCTCCCTCATGATCCTGCTCGGGTGGTTCGCCAACTCAATCGGCTGGCTGAGAGTCGGTGACGCCTACCGAGGCTACGTCTTCGCGGAGGCGTCCCGGAGCAGTTTTTCGCAGTCGCTGGGCATCATCGTCGCCGAACGGGTAATCGATGTCGCCGGCGTCTTCGCGCTCCTCCTCTTGGCAGCGGGTGGTTTGCTCCTGAGCCGCGGGGTGGAACCGTCCGCGACGTTCCTGGCGGCGAGTCTCGTCCTGGCGCTCATCGGAGCGGCGGCGCTGCTACTGATGGCCCGGTACGGACACTGGTGGTCCAGCCGGCTGCCCGCCAGGTGGCGCGAGGCGTACGCTCAGTTCCACCAGGGCGCCATCGGGGGGTTCAAACAGGTGCCCTTGGTGGGCGCTCTGACGGTGCTCGGGTGGCTGCTGGAGGTGGGCCGTCTCTACCTGGTGGTCCAGGCACTGGGGTTTTCGCTTGGCGTGCCAATGGTGGTCTTCGTGGCGCTGGCCAATGCCGTGCTGACCACGGTGCCTCTCACGCCCGGAGGCGTGGGGGTGGTGGAGCCGGGGGTTGTGGGGCTCCTGGTGCTCACGGTGCCCCGGAGCGCCGCCGTCTCGATCATTCTGATAGACCGCTCGATCAGCTACCTGAGCATCATCGTCTTCGGCGCCGCCGCCTTCCTGATCCGCCAAGCGTGGCGGAACCGCGGCACGTCGCCGTAGCGGCGGACTCGGCTGCGCCGCCACCAGCCCCTCGCTCTCCTCCAGCAGCGCACTCGGTTACGCCGCCCATTCCCGGCCCCCGTGTCGGCGGGGACCATTGCGACATCGGCCCGGCGCGTGCCCACCGGGACTTCCACCCACGGTGATGGACGATCCCCCCCAGCGACTCGAAGGGTCCCCCGTTCGAGCGCCGGCTGGCCGCAAGGCGGCAGTGGCGCGCCGCGCTGCTTCGCGTATAATCTTCCGATGCGCGCGGTCGGGCATCGCCCGACACTCGAGCCGCCGTCGCGGCTCGATCGGAAAAGGGGGAAATGCATGGGGCGAGAGCTGGACTTCATCTTCCACCCACAGTCGGTGGCTGTTGTGGGGGCGTCCCCGGAGGGCAGGAGCCAGGGGAACCGCTACGTGGCTCTGCTACAGGAGCACGGCTTCGGGGGCCCAGTCTACCCGGTCCACCCCACCGCCGAGGAGGTCCTAGGCCTCACCGCCTACCGAAACGTCGTGGATATCCCCGGCCCGGTGGACTACGTCATTTCCAGCATCCCGGCCCGGGGGGTACTGGATCTGATCGACCAGTGCGCCACGAAAGGGGTCACAACGCTCCAACTCTTCACCGCCCGGTTCAGCGAGACCGGAAACCCAGAGCTGGCCGCGCTCGAGCTTGAGCTGCTTCGCCGCGCCCGCGCCGCGGGGATCCGAGTGATCGGCCCCAACTGCATGGGCATCTACTACCCCGAGGGCGGGATGGCGTTCAAGGGCGCCATGCCGCAGGAGCCGGGGGTCGTGGGAGTGCTCTCTCAGAGCGGTGGGAATGCCCTGGAGCTGGTCATGGAGGCTTCGGTCCGAGGCGTGCGGTTCAGCAAGGTCGTGAGCTACGGCAACGCCCTGGACCTCAACGAGGCCGATTTCATGGACTACTACGCAGAGGACCCGTCGACCAAGGTCATTGCCGCGTACATCGAGGGGGTGAAGGACGGCCGGCGGTTCTTCCAGGCGCTCCGCAAGGCCGCCGCGAGCAAGCCCGTCGTCGTGCTGAAGGGCGGCCGCACCACTGCGGGCGACCGCGCCGTCGCCTCCCACACCGCATCGCTGGCGGGCGCCGGAGAGATGTGGGACGCGCTGGCCAAACAGACGGGCGCTCTGCTGGCCGACAGCATGGACTCTCTGGTGGACCTGCTTGTGGCGTTCACGTTCTGCCCGCCCTCCACGGGCACGCGGGTGGCGGTGGTGGGCGGGGGCGGCGGCCGCAGCGTGGCCTCCGCCGATGAGTGCGAGGAGGCGGGACTAGAGGTCGCCCCGCTGCCGGAGGCGATGCGCGCGCGGTTCCGAGAACTCGACGCGGGCATGGCGGAGTGGATCAGCAACCCCGTAGACGGCTCGATCCTGGGCGGAGGAGCCATCACGATGCCCATGATGCTGAAGGAGATGGCGGACAGCCCAGAGTACGATGTGCTGATCGCGAACGTCGGCGAGCACTTTCCGCTGGACACGCCCCAGGGCGCCGCGCAAGTGGCGCGGTCGACGGAGGCCTACGTGATGGCGGCCCAGCAGACGGCGAAGCCCATGGCGGTTGTCCTGGGGCACGGGGCCTCGCAGTTCGAGTGGCAGCGCGAGGCGCTGTTGGCGGTGCGAGAGCAGGTGGTCGGCGGCGGCGTGGCGCTGTTCCCGTCCATCGGTCGGGCGGCGCTGGCGCTACGGCGCGCGGCGGACTACTGGCGGCGGCGGGAGGAGGGGGAGTAGAGGGGGGAAGACCTTCACCGAGCAGCTTACCCCCTCGATGGTTCCTGTGCCCTACCCCACGCGCCATCGCTTGAGCATGGGGATGATGGCCTCGTGCAGCGCCCGGGCCTCTGCCTCGCCCATCTGCTCGGCGACCATGCTAGAGCTTACAGCGATCATCTCTCCCATGGTGATCTCCGGGTGGGTGAACGCCCCGTCCTCGTAGCAATAGACGCAGTAGTCGTTCTGACGGAAGCCCTCGGCGGCGGTGCCGAAGTCCTCCGCTTTGGTGAGGGGCATCCCGCACGACTGGCAGAACGGGCCCATGGGTCCCGATGGCTGGGTCATGACGACCTCCTCCTCAACTGGCGCAACGTCCTCGTTGCATCGCGGCTCGTCCGCACTCGGGGCGGGCCGGTCGATCTCGCCCCTCCACACGCTCGGGGGGCGCCCACCGCCAGCCCGTCCGTACCTTACACCTCGCGGAACTCGCCCTCCACCGTGTCGGGCCCTGGCCCTTCGTCGCCCTCAGGGCCGGGCGGCTCTCCGGGGCCCTCGTCGGTGCCGGCGGCGCCAGCCTGCTGATATACGTGCGCCCCAACCTTCTGCACGGCCGCGTTGAGGTCCTCGGTGCGAGAGCGCACGGTAGCGATGTCGCCTTCTTTCGCGACCTCTCGCAGCGCCTCCACCTTCTCCTGAATCTCCGTCTTCAGTTCATCGGGGATGTGCTCGGCCTGCTCTTCCAGCAGCTTCTCGGCGCTGTGGCTCATCTGGTCGGCGGCGTTGCGAACGTCCGCCTTCTCGCGCCGGGTGCGGTCTTCCTCCACGTGCTCCTCCGCGTCCTTCACCAGCTGGTCTATCTCTTCCGTCGAAAGGCCGGAGCTGGACTGAATGATAATCTTCTGCTCGCGGCCCGTCGCCTGGTCCTTGGCGGACACGCTCAGGATGCCGTTGGCATCGATGTCGAAGGTCACCTCGACCTTCGGGAGGCCGCGCGGGGCCGGAAGGATGCCATCGAGAATGAATCGGCCGATCGACTTGTTGTCGGCCATCATGGGGCGCTCGCCCTGCAGGACGTGGATCTCCACGCTCGTCTGGTTGTTCTCCGCGGTGGTGAAAACCTCCGCCTTGGAGGTGGGAATGGTGGTGTTGCGGGTGATCAGACCGTGGGATACGCCTCCGAGGGTCTCCAGACCCAGGGTGAGCGGAGTGACGTCTAGGAGCAGGATGTCGCGAACCTCGCCCTTCAGGACCGCCGCCTGGAGCGCCGCACCCATGGCGACCGCCTCGTCGGGGTTGATGGAGCGGTTGGGCTCCTTGGCGAAGAGGCCCTTCACGCGCTCGAAGACGGCGGGCATCCGGGTCATGCCGCCGACGAGGATCACTTCGTCGAGCGCGCCGGCCGCCAGCTTGGCATCCGACTGGGCCTGTCGGCACGGACCCTCGACCCGGTCGACGAGGCTGCTGGTGAGCCGCTCGAGCTGGGCGCGGGTCAGGGTCAGGACCATGTGCTTGGGCCCAGCGGAGTCCGCGGAGATGAACGGCAGGTTCACCTCCGTCTGAGTGACCGACGACAGCTCCACCTTGGCCTTCTCCGCCGCCTCGTTCAGGCGCTGGAGGGCCATCCGGTCGGCCTTGAGGTCGATGCCGGTCTCCTTGCGGAACTCCTCGACGAGCCAGTCCACGACCCGTTGGTCGAAGTCGTCGCCGCCCAGGTGGGTGTCTCCGGCGGTTGAAAGAACCTCGAACACACCCTCGCCCAGTCGCAGAATGGTGATGTCGAAGGTTCCGCCGCCGAGGTCGAACACGGCGATGGTGGCTTCCGTCTTCTTGTCGAGGCCGTAGGCCAGAGCGGCGGCCGTGGGCTCGTTTATGATACGCAGCACGTCCAGGCCCGCGATCCGCCCGGCATCCTTGGTGGCTTGCCGCTGAGCATCGTTGAAGTATGCCGGCACGGTCACGACCGCCTCGGTGACCTTCTCCCCAAGCTTGGCCTCGGCGTCCAGCTTTATCTTTTGGAGGATCATCGCGGAGACCTCGGAAGGCGGATAGTCCTTGTCTCCCATCCGCACGTGGGCATCCCCGTTTGACCCGGGCTCGATCTTGTACGACAGGCGCTCCATGTCCTCCTGGACCAGCTTGTCCGTCTGCTTGCGGCCCATCAGCCGCTTGACGGAATAGACCGTGTTTTCCGGGTTGACGATGGCCTGCCGTCTGGCTGCCAGCCCAACATACCTCTCGCCGGTCTTTGGATTGATCGCGACGACGGAAGGGGTAGTGCGCGATCCCTCCGCGTTCTCCAGCACGACGGGCTGGCCGCCCTCCACGTACGCCGCGACCGAGTTGGTGGTGCCAAGGTCGATCCCCACTACTTTAGGCATCGCTGCTCCGTCTCCTTACCCTGATTGTTGCCGTCTTGCGCGCGCCATAGTGAATCGATACTGGGCCGCGGGGATCAGCGTCCCTTGGGCCCTTCTGGGGCCTTGGCCACGGCCACCAGGGCCGGCCTCAGCACCTTGCCGTTGAAGCGAAACCCGTCCTGGACCACGGAGAGCACCGTGCCCTGGGGGTGTTCGGCAGTCTCCGTGTAAGAAACCACCTCGTGCTCGCGAGGGTCGAACGCCATGCCGTACGCCTGGATCCGCTCGACGCCCTCGGCCTCAAGCGCGGAGCGGTACTTCCGCGCGATGAGCTGGACCCCCTCGATCCAGCGGGCCTCGGCCCCGGAGGGCGAATTCGGTCCCGCCGAGAGGGCGCGCTCCAGGTCGTCGAGGACCGGGAGGAGTCGAAGGATGACGCGGCCGCTCGCGGTGTCCTGAGATTCCCGCTGCTCGTCTTCCGTGCGCCGGCGATAGTTCGCGAAGTCCGCCTGCACCCGTTGGAGGAGCGCGCGGAACTGGCCGCGCTCCCGGGCGGCCTCCTCCAGCTCCTCCTTCATGCGGTCGAGCTCCGTGGCCTCCGGTCCCGGGGGAAGCTCCCATTGGAACACTTGCTCGCCCTCCGCCTCCGGGCGCTCGCCGCCTTCGTCCATCCTCATGCCGATGGTCCTCTCGTGCGTCTGAACGGTCGGGGTCGCGCCGCTATCGCTCCTCGCCCTGGCGGGGGCTTGCAGCGAAGCGGAGCGTGCGAAGGATGTCGTCGAGTCGCAGGAGCGCGGCCTCCAGGGCGTCGGCCTCGAGGACGGCGCCAAGGAGCCCCCGGAGATCGAGCAGCCGCGCGACCACCTCCAGCGCCATCTCCACGCCCGCCAGGTTCATCCCTCGGTCCTCGACCAGGTGCTTTATCATCCGCAGGCGACCGATGTCGTGCACCGAGTAGAGGCGGAGCATTCCCCCACTCCGCGAGGGGCTCACGAGCCCCAGGCGCTCGTACTTGCGGAGCGTCTGGGGATGCATGTGAAGGATCCGCGAGGCGACGCTGATCACGTAGACGCCCTGTGCCCCGGGCGCCGGAGCAGCCTGTTCCGCCGCTCGGTCGCTGCCCCGTCCGTCTCTTGGCTCCACATCACCCTGAGGGTCCTCTGGAAGATCCAGAGTAAACGCCACCGGGATTCGGAAGCGGTTGGACCTTGGGTTCACCGCCACGTCGCACTCCCTCTCGCTCAGCTCCCTCGATGATACGACTTGACACGCTACGTGTCAAGTTACATAATACATGGCACCGGAGGCAGCGGGTTTGGCGGGGCCTGCATCCAAACGGGCCGGACCGTCATCACGGGCCGGACCGTCATCTCAGTACGTGAAAGACCCGCGGGGCAAGACCCCGCACGGGGATCTGGAGGGAGAGGAATGATCTACTTCAAGGCGTGCCCCAAGTGCCGAGGCGACATGCTCCCGGAGCGCGACTTCTCGGGCGAGTACCGACACTGCCTGCAGTGCGGGCTGCTCGAGGACATCACGCCGGCGCCCGCAACGGCCGTGGCGCAGGCATCGATTCGGCGGGCCGCCTGAGCCGATCCGCGTCTCCAAGAGAGCGTCGCTGAGACCGTGGGTCGATGGCCCACGGTCTCTCTCTTTGCCGCGGTTGAATGGGGTTCGCCGGGTGGGATCTCGATCGAGCCGTGGGACCCTCGCCCACACCGTCGCTAGACCGGCCCGGACCCGAACCGCTCTTCCTTCCACGGGTCACCCTCCATGTGGTACCCACGGACTTCCCAGAAGCCGGCCCGGTCGTCCTCCATCAGCTCCAGGCCACTGACCCACTTCGCGCTCTTCCAAGCGTACCGCTGGGGCACGACGAGTCGCAGCGGCGCGCCGTGGTCGGCCGCGATGGGCTCACCGTCGTGGCGATGGGCGAAGAGGACGTCGTCCTCCATGGCGGCAGCGAGCGAAATGTTGGCGGTGTAGCCGCCGTAGCAGTGGACCATCACGTAGCGCGCCTGGGCCAGCGGCTTCGCGTGACGTATCACCTCTCGGAAGGATACCCCCTCCCAGGTGTTGTCCAGGTGGCTCCACTGGGTCACGCAATGGAAGTCGGCATCGACGGTGATCTGGGGGAGCGCCAGGATCTGGTCCCAGGTCCACGCGTGTTCCCGTTCCACCAGGCCAGAAACACGCAGACGCCACTCCGCAAGGTCGATGGGGGGGGCCGCCACGTAGGTCATGGCCGGAAACTTATCGGTCAGGTACTGGCCGGCCGGAGCGCGGGGGGGCTCCTCCTGAGCAGAGCGCCGGCCGATGTCCGTGGCGGGCCGTGGAGCTCCAATGTCAACCATCGCCTATCCCTCCCGTTCGGCGCGACCTACGACGGCGCCGCAACCGATTCCAGCGATGCCTTCAGCTCCTCGACCACCGCCTGGTACTCCGCGCGGACCGTGTCGCTGAGGAGCACGGTTGGCTTGGAGGGATCCCGGTAGTCGGCTCGCAGCTCAAGGGAACCGAGGAACGGCACACCGGCCTCCTCCGCCAACTCCTCTCCCGCGCCGGTGCCGAAGATATCGCCCGAGAGGTTCTCCACCACGCCCAATACGGGGACGTTCATCTTCTGGATCATGTGGAGCGAACGGCGGGCGTCGAGCCTCGCCAGCTCTTGCGGCGCCGTGACGACCACGAAGCCGTCCAGGGGCATCGTCTGCATGATGGTGAGCGCGGCGTCCGAGGTCCCGGGAGGCAAGTCGGCGACCAGGTAGTCCATTTCGCCCCAGTCGGTGCCCTCCAGGAACTGGGTGAGGGCGTTGTGGATCATGGGACCGCGGAAAATGATGGCGTCTTCCGGGTTCTCCTGGAAGAACCCCATGGAGAGCACCTTGACGCCCCACTGCTCGGCCGGAATGAACCCGTCTTCCGAGTGAGTGGGCTGCCCTTCCACCTGCATCGCTCGGACGACGTTGGGGCAATCGATGTCGGCGTCCAGGACGCCCACGCGTGCGCCCTGGCTCGCGAGCGTCACCGCGATGTTCACCGCCACCGTGGTCTTGCCGACGCCGCCCTTGCCGCTGTACACAGCCAGCTTGTAGCGGACCTTGCCCATGCGATCGGTTATGCGCCGCGACTGCTGCCACTGGCGCTTGATGGCGTCGAGGCGGGTTCGCTCCTCGGGCGTGGGCCGTCCGGTGGTCATACAGGTACCCTCGATGTCAGGTGCGCGGGCCCGTCAGTCGAGGGTCCGCGGGGCGCGGGGCCGATGCTCGGCGAAGGGCGCGGGCCGCCACCCGCCAGGCATTCAATATCGTCGAGAAGGGCGGAGACGCCGTCCGGGGCTAGTCGATGCCCAGGAGCGTTTTTCCCTCGTCGCTGAGCATGTCGGGGGTCCACGGCGGGTCGAAGGTCATCTCGACCTCGACGTCCACAACGCCCTCCACCTCGGCGACGCGCCACTCAGCGCTCTGGGCGATGTACGGGCCCAGGCCGCAGCCCGGCGCCGTCAGCGTCATCGTGACCTGGACCCGGTTCGTTTCGTCGATCTGGATGTCGTAGATCAGACCCAGGTCGTAGACGTTGATCGGGATCTCGGGATCGTACACGTCCCGCAGGGCCTCGATGATCTGTTCCTTCTGGACCGTGGCAGCCATGCTTCCCCCCTTGGCTCGAAACGACACGCTCCCCAATACGCCTATTCTAGGGTGGGGCGCACGCCCATGTCAATTGTTGACCAAATAGGTCAGGTTTATCGAGGCCTACTCCGGCACGGTCGCCATCACTGCCTCTGCTCGATCCCGGCTCCCCGCCAGCGCCACGAAGAGAACACCGCCCCGCTGCCGGAGAACGATGTGCAGGCTCCCCCACCCAATGTAATATGCCGTCGCCTCGCCAAGCTCGATCTCCTCGAGCCCCGCCTGCCCGGCGAATACCCCGATCCCCATCCCCACGACGAACCCCGGGTATCCCGATTTCGTGACCACCAGCGCCACCGTTCCGGTCTCCGTCATGTAGTCAGCGTCCACACTGTCCGTGACCGCGGGCGGGGTCTCCTGGTAGAGGGCGAAGACCAGGTCTGTGACGCGGGCGGTTCTCAGCGCGGAGGTGATGCCGGGGCCGGACGCGCCAACCAGCTCCCCCAACGAGTCTATCAGCCCCCCGTCCAGCCTAGTGAAGCCGGCAGCTACGGGGGGCTCGGGCGGGTCCGCCGGCAGGTTCTGCATCAGGTCCCAGACGTCAGGGTACTTTGTCGAGATGGGTGCGCCGAGGTTGAGATCAACCGCCTGCCGGGCCTAGCGCGCCCACGTCCCGTCGCCACGTACCAGCGTGAGCGAGTCCCCGTCCAGCTCGTGCCAGGGGCCGTCGCTCTCCTCCAGGTACGAGCCGATGAGGCTTGCCACGGCCTTGTCCGTGAACCGCAGAGACGCCCCGAAGGAGCCGGGCGTTGGGCCGCTCCAAGTCGCGGCCTCATCGACCTCGATGAAGCCAGGGATGACTGACGAGGCCAGCGAAATCCCGTCGATGAAGTACGAGGTCGGGAGGGTGAGCGGTCGCTGCGGGGCGGCGAAGGCGTAGAGGTCCACCGCGACGTCGGGAAGGGGGGCCTCCGCGAAACCGGGGGGAAGCGCGGGCTCGGGCGGCGGCTCGTCCTCACCGCACGCCGCGGCGAGCGCGGCCACCATCACCGCCGCCGCCAGCAGCCGGACCGAGCTCGCCACAGCGCTCGCCCGCCCTCCGCCGAGCCGCGTCACGACCGGCGGCCCCGAGCGGCGACAGGACTCGCGAGAGCCATCGTGCGGCGGAGCTCGAGAACCTGGTCGCGGAGCATCGCGGCCTTCTCGAACTCAAGGGCTTTCGCCGCGATCTTCATCTGGCGCTCCAGCTCGCGGACCAGGCGGGCCATCTCGTCCGGGGGCATCTCGTTGTCAGTGACGTATGGCGCCCGAGTCTCGGCAACCTGGCGGACGCGCTCGGTGATGTCGCGAACAGCCTTCTTGATCCCCTGGGGCACTATGCCGTGCTCCGTGTTGTACGCCTCCTGGATGGCGCGGCGACGATACGTCTCGTCGATGGCGCGGCGCATCGAGTCGGTGACCACGTCGGCGTACATGATGACGCGACCTTCCTCGTGGCGCGCCGCCCGCCCGATGGTTTGGACGAGGGACGAGGCCGAGCGGAGGTAGCCCTCCTTGTCGGCGTCCAAGATCGCCACCAGGCTGACCTCCGGCAGGTCCAGGCCCTCGCGCAGCAGGTTGATCCCCACCACCACGTCGTAGATGCCCAGGCGCAGATCGCGCAGGATCTCGCTGCGCTCCAGCGTCTCGATGTCCGAGTGGAGGTAGTGTACGCGGACGCCCATCTCCTGGAGGTAGTCGGCCAGCTCCTCGGCCATCCGCTTCGTGAGGGTGGTGACCAGCGTACGCTGCCCGGCCTCGACGCGGGCCCGCACCTCCTGGAGGAGGTCGTCGATCTGACCCGCGGTCCGCTTCACGACGATGGTCGGGTCCAGGAGCCCGGTCGGCCGGATGACCTGCTCCACCACCTGGGCAGCGTGCTCCATCTCGTAGGGCCCGGGCGTCGCGGATACGAAGGTGGTCTGGCCGGTCCGCTCCTCGAACTCCAGGAAGCTGAGCGGGCGGTTGTCGAGGGCGGACGGGAGGCGGAAGCCGTACTCCACGAGGGTGGTCTTGCGGGCGATGTCGCCGTGGTACATGCCACGGATCTGGGGAATGCTCATGTGGGACTCGTCGATGAAGAGGAGGCAGTCTTCGGGGAGGTAGTCCATGAGGGTCCATGGGGTGCTCCCGGCGGCGCGGTCGGACAGGTGGCGGCTGTAGTTCTCGATGCCCGAGCAGTATCCCGCCTCCCGCAGCATCTCCAGGTCGAAGCGCGTCCGCTGCTCCAGCCGGGCGGCCTCCAGCACGCGATTGTCGGCGCGCAGCCGGCCGAGGTGGTCGTCCAGCTCCTCCTGGATGCTGCGGACAGCCTGCTCCACCCGTTCCTCGCTGGTGACGAAGTGCTTGGCCGGGTAGATCTCGATCTCCTCCCGGTCGGCCAGGAGCTCGCCGGTCAGCGGGTCCATCTCGATGATCCGTTCCACCTCGTCGCCCCAGAAGGAGATGCGCACCACCAGCTCGTCGTAGGCCGGAAAGACGTCCAGCGTATCGCCGCGCACGCGGAAGCGGCCGCGGTGGAGGTCCATGTCGTTGCGCTCGTACTGCATCGAGACCAGCCCCTGCACCAGCAGCCGGAGGCTCCGGCGCTCGCCCCGGCGCACGGTCGCCACGAAGCTGTGGTACTCCTCCGGCTCCCCGAGGCCGTAGATGCACGACACCGAGGCGACGATCAGCACGTCCCGCCGCGTGAGCAGGGACCGGGTGGCGGAGTGGCGCATCCGGTCGATCTGCTCGTTGATGGAGGAGTCCTTCTCGATGTAGGTATCGGTGCGAGGGATGTACGCCTCGGGCTGGTAGTAGTCGTAGTACGAGACGAAGTACTCCACCGCATTGTCAGGAAAGAACTCCTTGAACTCGGTGGAAAGCTGAGCGGCGAGGGTCTTGTTGTGGGCCATGACCAGCGCGGGACGCTGAAGGCGCTCGATGATCTTGGCCATGGTGAAGGTCTTGCCGCTACCGGTAACTCCCATGAGGGTCTGGTGGGTGAGGCCCCGCTCCAGCCCGCGCACCAGCTCATCGACGGCCTGGGGTTGGTCGCCGGTCATCTCGAAGTCGGATACGACTCGGAAGTCGGGCATGACAGCCTATCCTAGTCGTGATGGGATGGTGGTGGACGACCATTGTACACGAACGCGCGGGGGGTTGTCCCCGGGGGGGCAGGCCGGGGGGAGAGCTGGCACGCGGGATTCCGGTGAGCCCCTCCCCCGTTAGTGGTGAGCTTGTCGAACCAGCCGGCCAGCCCGCTCGTCCTTCGACAGGCAAAGGACGGGGCGGCAATCTGGCCAGGTAGAGTATAACAGCGGGCGCGGGGCCTATTGGCCTGCCCCCCGAAAACTAGTCCAGGAGTAATGTTAGACCTGGACAGGAAAGG
>CAYTEC010000009.1:0-44553 GCA_964436745.1 uncultured Dehalococcoidia bacterium
TCTGGTCTCCTCTGGATCTGGCTTATCCGCCGGGGACCCTGGCCGGAGTAGGGTCCCACGAAGGGCCGCGAGAGTCCTGGGGTTTGCCCTCCGTCTGGCCGCCGCTCAGGCGACGCGGACGGGCGAGGCGAGTGCGCGGGCGGTGGCGGGGACGGGCGGGACGCGTGGGGAGGCCGTGTGGGATCAGTGGGCTGCGAGGCGATCGACCTCCCGCAGGAGCGCTCCGCCCGGGGGTCTGGGGGGTTCCCCCCCAGGAAGACATGGTTCGGGTGGGTGGGACCGGCCGAACGTCGGCCAACGCAACCCACGGAATCATGAGGGTGCAGGGCGTGCCCTGCCCCTGGTCAGTCTTCTTCCAGGCCAGAAACATCCCCGAGCGGCAGGCCGAGCTCCTGGGCCTTCAGCAGTCGACGCATGATCTTGCCGCTGCGGGTCTTCGGAAGCGAGTCGCGGATGGCGACGTCTCGCGGCGCGATCATCTGCAGCCGCTCGCGGCCGTGGCGCATGATGTCGCGGCGGAGCTCGTCGGTAGCCTCGTACCCGTCCTTGAGCGACACGAACGCCTTGACCACCTCCATCGCCAGCGGGTCCGGCACGCCGATCACCGCGGCCTCCGCCACCGCCGGGTGCTCAATCAGCACGCTCTCCACCTCGAACGGCCCCACAAGGTGCCCCGCCGTGTTGATCACGTCGTCCACGCGGCCCACGAACCAGACGTAGCCGTCCTCGTCGCGACGGGCCGAGTCGCCGGTGATGTACCACCCCTTGCGGAATCGCTCGTTGTAGCGCTCGGGGGCGTTCCAGTAGCCGTGGAACATGGAGGGCCACCCGGGGCGCACCGCCAGCTGCCCCTCCTCGCCGGGCGGGAGGGGGTCGTAGTCTGGACCGAGGATCGCCACCTCGATGCCCGGAATCGGGCGACCCATCGAGCCGGGCCGTACTGGCATCGATGCGAGGTTGGCGACCATGATGGCGCCGGTCTCCGTCTGCCACCAGTTGTCGTGGATCGCCTGGCGGAAGACCTGCTGCCCCCACGCGACAGCCTCGGGGTTCAGGGGCTCGCCGACACTGTTGATGTGGCGCAGGCTGGACAGGTCGTAGCGAGCAGGGACCTCCTCGCCGGCGCGCATGAGCATGCGGATGGCGGTGGGAGCCGAGTACCAGACGGTGACGCCGTACTTCTGGATCAGGCCGTACCAGGCCCCCGCGCCGAACCCCCCCTCGTAGACCAGCTGGGTGGCCCCGTTGGACCAGGGCGCGAACATGCCGTATGCGGTCCCGGTCACCCAGCCGGGGTCCGCCGTGCACCAGTAGAGGTCGTCCTCGTGGAGGTCCAGCACCCACTTGCCCGTCGCGTACTGCTGCACGATGGCCTGGTGCCGGTGCACCGCGCCCTTCGGCTTGCCCGTGGTGCCGGACGTGTAGTGGATGATCGAGTAGTCGTACATGCTGGTCTTCTCGATCTCGAAGGACGACGACGCGTCGGCCATCAACGCCTCGTAGCTCAGGTCGCCGTCAACGAGGGGATTCGGGTCGCGGCCGCCCTTGTTGACGACGACGATGTGGCGAAGCTCCGGCAGGTCCGGCAGGATGCCGACGATGCGACGCCGCAGCTCCGGCTGGGTGACGAGGACCGTTGCCCCGCTGTCCTGGAGCCGGTCGCGGACCGGGTCGGGACCGAAGGCGGAGAAGAGCGGGCCGACCACGGCCCCCGCCTTGAGCACGCCGAAGAGGGCGATGTAGAGCTCCGGCAGCCGCTCCATGAAGAGGAAGACTCGGTCGCCCTTCCGCACGCCCAGGCCCCGGAGGACGTTGGCGAACCGGTTGCTGCCGTCGCGGAGCTCGGCGAATGTGTACCGCTCTTCCTCGCCGTTCTTGCCCACCCAGATGAGGGCGGTCTTTTCCCCTCGCGGGCCCTCCGCGTGGCGGTCGATGCACTCATGGGCCTTGTTCAGAAAGCCGCCGGGGAGCCAGTCGAGCTCGCCGTACATGTCCTCCCACCGAAAGCCAGCACGCGTCGCCTCGAGGTCCGGCAGGTTGGGCGTGACCGCCATCCGCTCCGGCGCGGGCTTATCGATGGTGGGGTATACCATGCTCTCCTCCGTGGGGTGGGAGTTTCTTCTGCTACTAGCAAGTCCGCCAGCTATCGATCAATCCCACCCGCCCGCCCTGTAGGATGTGAGCAGCTCCGCCCCTCACGCTCCCGAGGGATGCCGAGGAGCAACGACAGGGTCTCCTCGCGTGTCCACGAGTCCCGTCATGCAACGGGAACTCGGGGGGGCGCTTTCTCCCGGGGTCATGCCCCCCCTACACCACGCCCGACGCCCGCAGCGACGCCACCTCGCCCGCGCTCACGCCCAGCTCCCCCAGCACCGACTCCGTGTCCTCCCCCAGCAGCGGGGCGCGGCGACGGATGGCCCATCCGCCTCGGGTCAGCTTGTAGGGAGCGCCGGGGTACCGGAACGACGCCCCCAGTTCCGGGTGCTCCACCTCCACGGCGAAGCCCCGAGCCTGGAAGTGTGGGTCCTCCATCACGTCTTCGGGGGCATTGACGATCCCCCACTGGAAGCCCCGTGTCTGTGCCTCCCGGAAGAGCTCGTACGGGTCCTTGTCCTGGGCCATCGCCGTGATGGCTCCGGAGACCTTGCGTAGCTGCTCTAGGGCGGCCTCGTCTCCTGCTTGGAGGGCCTGGCGGCTGGGGGGGCTCAGGTACTCCTGAAGGTCGCCCACCACGCCCTCGTCCTCCAGCCACGCCAGCAGCTGGATCCACTGCTCCTCGGTGCGGGCGGGGAACCCCACGTTGAGGTAGCGTCCGCCGGGGCCCAGAATCTGGCTCGGCGGCGTCTGCCGCACGGAGGCGTGACGGCCGGTCTGGCGCTTTACGTTCTCCTGGGTGACCAGGTAGGTGTAGGAGCCAGCCTCTGTAGTCACGTTGAGAGCGGCGTGCATGTTGACGTCGAGGAACTGGCCGACGCCCGTTTGCTGACGATGCACCAGCGCGATCAGGATGCCGATGGCGGCAAAGTGGCTGGCGGTGTGGTAGCCCTGGTTCCCGCCGCCCCGAACGGGCGGAACGTCGTGGTCGTCGTACCCGCAGCTCCAGGCCGGGCCGCCGAAGGCGAGGGCGGTCAGGTCGGTCATGGCGTAGTTCGCGTACGGCCCGTCCTGACCGAATGGACTCACGGCGGCCATCACAAGGTCGGGCCGGACCTTTCGCAGCTCCTCGTAGCCGATGCCCAGGTCGGCCAGGTGGCCCGGCTGGTGGCTATCCAGCACCACGTCGGCCCCGGCCACCAGGCGTCGGAAGAGGTCGAGGCCCGCCTCGGCGTCCAGGTCCAGGGTGAGGCTCTTCTTGGACGTGTTGTAGTGCCAGAAGTAGAGACTACGCTCCGGGCCGGGTTCGTCCTGGTAGAACGGCTCGTAGGAGCGGGTCCGGTCGCCGCCGGGGGGCTCCACCTTGACGACCGTCGCTCCCATGTCGGCAAGGAGCTTGCCGCACCAGGCCCCGATCTCGCCGCCCACCTCCAAGACCCGCACCCCCTCCAGCGCGCCGCCGTCGATCGCCTCGGTCATCAAATCACCCCCTCTTCCGCCAGCGCGGCGATCTCGTCCGCGCCGAGGCCCAGGAGCTCGCCGAATACGTAATCGTTGTGCTGGCCGAGCGTACCCGCGCCCCGCCGGATCTCCGCCGGCGTGGCGGACAAGGCGATGGGCACGCCATCCACGCGCACCCGGCCCATCGCCTTGTGCTCGACCTCGGGGAATAGGCCCCAGGCGTCGGTGTTTGCGTCGTGGGCGACCCGGTCCTCGGGCCACTGGACCGCGGCCGCGGGGATCCCCACCGCCTGGAGCATCTCCATGACCACCTTCGGGTCGCGGGCGCCGGTCCACTCCTCGATCCCCCGGTCGAGCAGGTCGTGGAGCTCGCGACGCCCGGCCACCGAGCCCAGCCGCTCGTCGTCGCGCCAGTCGTCGCGGCCCAGGACATCGCACAGCGCGAGCCAGTCACGGTCGTCGCGCACGGCGATGCTCACCCAGCGGTCGTCGCCGTTGCAGCGATAGATGCCGTGGGGGGCCATCAGCGGGTGCTCGCTACGGTTGCTGTGGGGCCTCTCCGGTCGGCGCAGGGGGCGGCCGTTCACCGTGTAGTCCAGGATGGCGGGGCCATTGAGGGTGGCGCCGGCGTCGGTGCACGACATATCGACCCACTGGCCCTGGCCGGTCCGATTGCGGTGGTAGAGGGCCAGCAGAATGGCGATGGCCATGAAGTAGCCGCCCGTGTGGTCCATGAACGAGAACCCCCACCCGGCGGGGGGCAGGTCCGGCAGGCCGGATTGGAAGGTGAGGCCGGAGACAGCCTGCACGATGGGCCCCCACGTCTTGAAGCTGGAGTAGGGTCCCTGGTGTCCGAAGCCGCTGTTGGAAACGTAGATGATGTCCGACTTGATGTCGGCCATCGACTCGTAGGTGAAGCCCCAGCGCTCCATGACGCCCGCGCTGAAGTTCTCCGAAACCACGTCGCTGATCGAGACAAGCTCGCGAAGGAGCTCCCGGGCGCGGGGCGTCCGCATGTTGAGGGTGACGCCCAGCTTCTCGATGTTGTGGTTGTTGAAGGCCCCGCCAAGCTCGTTGCCGCGGCGCTCGTCGAGGAAGGGACCATTGCCCCGGAGGATGTCCCAGCTGCCCTCGGTCACCCGGTCCTCGATGCGGATCACCTGCGCCCCGAAGGCGGCCAGGATGCGCGTCGCGCCGGCCCCGGCCAGCTGGCCCGTGAAGTCGCAGATGCGGATGTGGGAGAGGGCGCCGTTGTTGGGCTGCGTTGGGTCCATGGTGTTTTCGCCTCCTCTGGAGCAGCCCCCACGGCCTCCCGAGCCGCGCTGGCGCTCAGATCCACACTTCTCGATGGGTTCCGCTCACTCCCCCGGACTTCCCGGGGGCCGCCAATGAGACCGATGGCTAGAAGAGAGCGATGGGGTTGACGGGAGACCCCGTGCCCCCGACGACCGGGAGGGGCGCGACGGTGAGCATGAAGGAGTACCGGCCCTCCTCGGCGCAGGCCTCAGCCAGGGGCTGGAGCAGGGCGTTGTCCAGCAGGCCCACGCCGTACGCGAAGACGACCCCGTGTACGGTCCACGGAATATCGTAGCCGGTGGGTTGGGCGTCCATCATGTCCCAGACCAGGACGGCCACGTCGTTGTCGCGGATGAAGGGGAGGCACGAGGCGTGGAGCCCCGGTCGCGACACGCCCGCCCCGTAGGCCGTGCCCTCGGCCTGCGCCGCCCAAGCTTCGCGCCCGCTGTACACGAGCAGTGCATCGCCCGGCTCGAGCGCCACCCCCTGCGCGCGGGCGATCTCCTCCAGCTCCCAGCCGTGCACCGGACGGTCCACCGCGACGAACGGCTCGCCTCGGTGCTTGGGCACGTCCAGGAGCACGCCGCGTGTGACTATGCCGTCGCGCCAGTGGTGAATAGCCCCCCACCGCGCGCCCTCGGCGTCGAAGGCCTCCGCGGGGTCGCGGCCGCCCCACATCCCCGCCTCGCTCCAGACGTGGCAGAGGGCGTCGATGTGGGTGGCCGCCCAGCCGTGGTAGACGATGCCGTAGTAGTCGATGGCAGCGCCGCCGGCGCCCCGCTCCATGACGCGGGTCCAGTGCTGGGCGGGGTTGGGGTTGCCGGGTCCGGGGGTCTTGGGGAAGTCGCGGCTGAGGGAGACGGAGCGGCCTGTCCGCACCAGGGCGGCGGCCTCGGCACGCTTTGCCGGCGTGATGAGGTTCATTGCGCCCAGCTGGTCGTCGGGACCCCATCGGCCCCAGTTGCTCCGGTCGCGCAGGTAAGCAACGACCTCATCCTGGGTCGGGACCCCGTCGTGGCGCTGCGACATCCCGAGCCTCCTCCCGACACGCCGCGCCCGGAGAGCGGGCGAGATTGAGTGGCAGTATCATGGAAGCGGGGTCGGATGGCAAGGGTCGGAGGGGTACTGGAGCGCCCTCAAGCGGGGCCGTACGGGGTCGTCGAGCAGGCTACTGGGCAGCAGTTCGAGCGCCCCCTTCGATCATCGGAGGGCATCGGACGCGGAGCTGGGAACGCGGCGCCACTTAGCGGCACTTGGAGTCGAGAGCGCGTGTCGGCCCACCGCCGGTGACCCCCATGTTGGAGAAGACGCTGCCCACAATCCTGACATCACCAGGGATTGGCCGAGCGGAGGGAGGGCGGAGGAACAAACACTTGACGTTTCCCGCCTCTGACTTATACTTTTGGCAGGGCGACGGAGAGGCGTGGGGGAATCATGGTGCAGGACATGTTCCGTTGGCAGGACTATGAAGCCAAGCTGATGCAGGCCTTCAGCCCTGGGACGGCCATCAGCCAGAGCAACTGGTTCAGGGGCCGCCGCGCTCCGATTCGCAGAATCATCGATGCTGTCAATCAGTCTGGTCAGCACGTGGCGATATACGGCGAACGTGGCGTGGGGAAGACGTCGCTGGCCAACTGCCTCGCCGAGTTCCTCCGCCCGTTCACATCCGAGGTAATCGCGAGCCATAGGGTGAACTGCACGCGGGACTCCAGCTTCCAAGACATATGGAACGCCCTCTTCGCGCTAATTGGTGCCCCCCAATGGCCTCCGTACGAGAGGCTCACCCCCAATGACGTTCTTGCGGCACTGCCAAGGCGGCAAAAACTCATTCTCATCCTTGATGAGTTCGACCGGATCGAGAATCCAGACTTGGATGCAGCATTTGCAGATACGATCAAGGGGCTCTTTGACTTTGCAGTGGATACAACACTGGTCATTGTTGGAGTGGCCGACGATATCGATGACCTCATCGAAGAGCATCAGTCCATTGATAGGTGTCTGGTGCAGGTGCCCTTGGAGCGCATGAACAGTGGCGAGCTCGCGGAGATTGTCCAATCGGGAATTGAATTTGCTGGGATGACAGTCTCGGCGGACGCGGTCGCGAGCATATGTACAATCTGTTTGGGCCTCCCGTACTACGCCCATGCCTTGGGCCTTGCCGTTGGACGGGTGGCGGTCGACAACAGCCGCACGAACATTGAAGCGAGTGATGTAACCACCGGGGCTGCAAACCAGGTGCGCGACTCACAGTCCACCATAGTGAGCCGATACGACTTGGCAACTGCAAGCCCTCGGAAGGAAAACTTCTTTACGCAGGTTTTGCTGGCGTGCGCCCTTTCTCCTACGGACCCGACAGGCCGATTCAGGGCCGCTGACATTCGGGAAGCATATTCCAACATAATGAGGCGTCGCTACGACATCCCATCGTATGTTGGGCACCTACACAAGCTGTGCGAAGCTGAGCGCGGTGCGGTCTTGCAGAGGCACGGAGCCGCTCACAACGTGCGCTTTCGGTTCACTGACCCCATGATGCAACCTTATGTTCTGATGCAGGGTCTTCAACTCGGCCTTGTTGGGCTGGAGGATGCCCGCCCACGGACTGGCTAGCCGCACCCTCACGGCAACCTCCCGCCGCCTGGATCGCGGGATCCTGAGACGGCCTCCGGCCCACCGCCCTGAACACCTGAAACCAGCAATGAGAGCTCCGCGATCTCCTCTGCGTCGCAGAGAACCCGCCGAACGCCCCGGTTGAGCCGATTCCCTCGTTCCACTATGATGGTGGCACCGAGCCCAAAGCCGCCACGCGCCTCACGGTTGCCTTATGCGTAGAATATGTTGAGGCTGCTGAGCATCTCCGACTTCGCCACCATCGACCGGCTGGACCTGGAGCTGGCGCCGGGCTTCAACGTCCTGACCGGCGAGACCGGCGCGGGAAAGTCGCTCATCGTCGATGCCCTGGGGCTCCTCCTGGGCGGACGGGCGCACGGCACGATGGTGCGCGCCGGGGCCGAGCGCGCCCGCGTCGAGGGTGTCTTCCTGCTTGACGAGCGGGGCCGGGAGCGGGTCGCGGGCCTCCTCGGTGATAGCGAGGCCGACGCAGCCGCGGACGAGGTCATCGTCTCGCGAGAGGTGAGCGCCGACGGTCGGGGCGTGTGCCGGGTGAACGGGCGGCTGGCGCCTCTGCGACTGCTGAGCGACCTGGGCGAGCTCCTGGCGGACATCCACGGACAGGGCCAGCACCTCTCGCTCCTGCGAGTGCGCGAGCACGCCGACATCCTGGACCGTCACGCCGGGCTGTGGGGGCTGCGCACCCAGGTCGCGGACCAGGTCCGCCGCCTCCAGGCCGTGCGGCGGGAGATCTCCGAGCACGTCACCGACGAGCGGGAAACGGCCCGTCGTGCAGACCTCCTCGGCTACCAGACCCGAGAGATCGCGGACGCCGCCCCGCGCTCCGGCGAGGACGAAGAGCTGGTGCGGGAGCGCGGCCTGCTCGCCAACGCGGAGCAGATCCTGGCGCTTGCGGATCAGGCCTACCGGTCGCTGTACGACGAGGGCGAGTCCGGTGGCGCGGCGGCGGACCTCCTGGGCTCGGCTGCCGCGGACCTGGCGCGGCTGGAGCGGCTCGACCCGGCGCTGACGCAGACCCGGGAGACCGCCGAGGCCCTTGAGAGCCAGGCCGCGGAACTCGCCCACACCATCCGCTCCTACAGCGACGGCATCGAGTACAGCCCCCAGCGTCTACAGCAGGTGGAAGAACGGCTGGACGTAATCGCGGGGCTCAAGCGCAAGTACGGCGACACAATCGACGATGTGATCGCGTTCGCCGAGCGCGCCGAGACGGAGATGGAGTCGTTGACGCACCACGAGGAGCGACTGGAGGGGCTGAAAGTTGAGGAGGCGGAGCTTCTGGAGCGGGTGGGGGAGCTGGCGGGCGGGCTCTCCATGGCGCGGCGGGAGGCGGCCGGTCGCCTGACATCCGACGTGGAGGCGGAGCTGCGAGAGCTGGCGATGGAGGCGACCCGACTGGGGGTCGAGATCACGCAGTCGCCATCGGAAGACGGCGTGCCGTTCGCCGGCGAGGCGTCGGGCGGCAGCGAAATGGGCCGGGTGGCCGTCGGGCCGAGCGGGGCGGACCGGGTCGAGTTCGTCGTCTCGCCGAACCCGGGGGAGCCGCTTCGGCCGCTGGCGCGGATCGCGTCGGGCGGCGAGGCGGCGCGGCTCATGCTGGCGGTGAAGGTCGTGCTCACCGGCGCGGACCGCGTGCCAACCCTGGTTTTCGACGAGGTGGACGCCGGCGTCGGGGGGCGCACTGGGGCGGCCATCGGCCGGAAGCTTTCGCGGCTCGGGTCGGAGCACCAGGTGCTGTGCGTCACCCACCTGCCACAGATCGCCTGCTTCGCCGACCGCCACATCCGCGTCGGCAAGTCCCCGGAAGCCGGGCGAGTCACGACCCATGCCGCGCCGGTCGTCGGCGCGGAGCGCGCGGAGGAGATCAGCCAGATGCTCGGCGGGAGCGGCGAGACCTCCCTCCTGAACGCGGAGGAGCTGCTGGACCAGGCGGCACGGTGGAAGAGCGAGTCGTCGCCAAGCGCCCCGGCGGGCGCCGGCGGCGGGCCGAATACTGGAAGGCGAGGTCGGAATGCACGCAAGTGACTTGATGAGCAGCCCGGTCGTCACCGTCTCGGTGGACGGCACCGTCGGCGACGCGGCCGACCTTATGCTTGGGCACGGGATCAGCTGCCTACCCGTGGTGGACGCGCGCGGTCGCGTCGTCGGTATGCTGACCCACGCGGACTTCGGGCTGCACCACAAGTTCATGCCGACTTCCGCCCACCTCTACACCCTGTTCGGCGCGTGGGCGAGTCCGGCCAACCTGGAGCAGGTGTCGCGACAGGTCCGGGACCGGCCGCTGCGGGAGGTGATGAGCCAACCAGTGACCACGGTGCCGGAAAACGCGTCGGTCGCCGAGGTCGCCGAGGCGATGGTGCGACACAAGGTCCACCGGCTGCCTGTGACGCGAGGCGACGAGATGGTGGGGATGATTTCGCGCCACGACATGATGAAGCTCATGGCTGCGCCCAAGCCGTCCGACGAGAGCGCTGGCGAGTAGGCGACCCCAGCCACTCACCGGCTGCCTGCACTCCACCTTCGGTGGACAACAGCGCTGGCGGCGATCCCCGTGCTCTCGATCCGCCTCGCCCGGATGCGGCACCTCCGCCTCTCGGAGCTTGGTGATGATCTCCTCGACCGTCCGCCGTCGTATCCCCATGACTCCCCCCTTTCCTGTCCAGGTCTAACATTACTCCTGGACTAGTCTTCTGGGGGACAGGTCATAACCATTGCGCGGGCCAAGCTCGGCGAGCAGTGCCGGGGGCGGTGGGCGAAATCACGGGGAGTCGGGCGGCACGGCGGGGGAGCCCCTAACTGGCCGCTTGACAGTGACCAGCGGCGACAGATAGACTGCGGGTCCAAGCTGATGAATTGCGAATCCCATGGCGGCATCGCGCCTCCGCGGGACGGTCGCCGCGGAGAAGTCCCCGATACACAAAACCGTGTCTCGAAAGGAGTCTCCATGGCAGTCACTTCGTCGAAAGAATACTGGGGAGTCAAATTCTCCATAGTGCCGAACGGCCTTGCCGAAGAGGAGGTCGTAAGCTACGTGAACGGCCTGATGGAGAAGTCGCGGCAGAGCGGCTCCGTCTCGGAGCAGCAGTCGTCCCTGGTCAAGCTGGCCGAACAGACGGTCATCGAGGCCGACCGGCTGGCTGAGCGTATCAAGGACGAGGCCCGCAAGGCCGCCGAGGCCGAGGCGGACAAGATTCTCAAGGCGGCTTCCGACAAGGCCCACGCCGAAGCCAACAAGCTCCTCCAGAAGGCTGAGAAGGACTCCGCGTCCCAGGCCGGGGAGATCGTAGCCAAGGCCCAGCGCGAGGCCCAGGACACGGCGGACAAGGCCGCGCGCGAGGCCCAAGGCATCCTGGACAAGGCCCACGAAGGCGCCGAGGCCATGCAGTCCGAGGCCAGGCTCGAGGCGGAGTTCGTCGTCCGCCGGACCGCGGCCCAGCTCGCGGACGAGATCCGGGCATCGCTCAACGACGTAAGCCACGGTATACTGGCGGACCTGGAGCGACCCGCGGCCAGCGACGAGCGTCGCGTGAGCAAGGGCAACCACTCCGGAGCCGCGAACGCTGCTATCCCCTCACCCAGAGGCTAGGGCAAGCAGGGCCCGCCCCCTCGTATCGGGGCGCGGCCCCAGAACAGCGCGCCGAGACTAGGTCGGGCCTAGCGCGTCCCCATGGCAGCCGAGGGTGACCGTGAGCCTCAAGAGCATCAAGAACCTGTGGGGTCGGGACTTTCGTGTTGTGCGTGACGGCTTGGCCGAAACCGATGTCGTGCTGTTCGTCGAGAAGCTCATGAGCAGCGCCCAAGAGAGCCGCGACAAGCTGGAGCACCTTGAAGCGCTCCACGAGTTGGCCCGGCGGACCGTCGCGGACGCTGAGAAGATTGCCGTGGCTGCCAAGGAGGAGAGCGAGCGCCTTTCCCAGGAGCAGGCCGCCTCCGTTCTCTCAGACGCGCAGCAACGCGCCCAGCAGATTGTGGTGGAGGCCGCGACCTCCGCTCAGGCCCGGGCCGAGGAGATGGTCGGGGAGATTGTCGAGTCGACGCAGGCGCGGGTGGCCTCCCTGGAAGCCGACCTGTCGGACCGCGTGGAGCAGCGAATCATCCGCGTTGAGCAGGCGTTTCGCATTTGGCTGGGATCGGTCCGGCCGCTGGTGGCAGTATGGAACCTGGAGCAGTTCAACAAGCTGGCACAGGAGGCGGAGTCCCTCTTGACCCTGGACCCGGAACCCGACACGGTGGCAGAGGAGGATGGCGACCCATCCCAGCGCGCCCACCCTGGCGCCAGGTAGCCTCGGCCTGCCCCCGCCTCGATCGCCCCCTCGCTACCTCGCCCCCACCGCCGCCGCGAACTCGTCCGTCGTCATCACCGTCGCCTGCCTCGGAAACACCTTCTCCGTGAGCACCCGGTGGACCTCCGGGTCCCGGTCGTCACAGGCGTCTGCCACCACCGCCAGCCGGTAGCCCACATCAGCGGCCCAGCGGACGGCCGAGAGCACGCAGCCGCTGGTCGCCACGCCCATGAGCACCAGGGTATCTTTCGAACACTCTCGCAGGAGCGCCTCCAAGCCGGTCGTCGAGAACGGGCCGGTCTTGGTCTTGACGATGACCCGCTCCCCATCGGCCGGGCGCAGCCCCGCTTGGATCTCCGCACCCGGGCCGCCCGCCTCAAACCGCCCCCCGCGGTGGACGACGTAGACGACGGGCACGCCAGCGGCGCGCGCCGCCCCCAGCACGCGGGCCGCCCTCGAAACCACGCGCTGGGGGTCCGCCGCTACTCCCGTCACGATCTCCTCCTGGAGATCCATCGCCAAGACCACGGCTCTTCCGAAGTCCAGAGCGTCCTGCTGCGTCATCGCCCACCCCCTTGTTCGCCGCACGTCACAGCTCGATCCGGCCGCTCGCACCGAGCCACATCCGGGCAATCTCCGGCCCCATGAAGGCGAAGGTCGAGCGCAACGTTCGCTGGATGCTGGGGAGATCGTCGCCGGGGATCACGTCGTAGAACCAACGGCAGAACGAGCCATGCTGCTCTCGGATCCGCTGGATGACCCCCGCGTTGGTGACGCACGCCTCAATCTTTCGCCGGTTGCGGATGATCGAGGGGTCTTTCACCAGCCGCTCGATGCTCCCGGAACCCATCTCCGCCACATCATCTATTCGCCAGTCGTTGAAGGCGGCGCGGAAGGCGTCCCGACGCGCCAGGATCATCCTCCACGTGAGGCCCGCCTGGAAGACCTGGAGACACATCACCTCAAACAGCGCGTCGTCATCCGGTGCGCGCTTGCCCCACACCTGCGTGGAGTACCACTCCATCAGGGGGTCGCCGCGCGCCCATTCCGGAACCTCATGTTGGTCACCCGTACCGGGAACCATGCCGAACTCCCCCCCTTTCGTAGGCCGCGCACCGCGCCCTCGCGGGCCTCAACAGTCGGGCATGGTACACCGAGGTCCGGTGATGCGCCAGCGCACGGCGCCGTGGCAGCCGGTTCACAGCTAGGGTCGCACCCGGAGCTTGCGAAACGAATAACAGGCACTGTGAAAAGATACACAGCGGGAAATCGTTGGCATCCTCTTGGCAGACGATGCATCGGTGCTATGCTGTGCCCGAGTCCGGGCTACCGCGACGCACCGGGGCTGACCCTGGGGGTGGCGGAGGCGGAGGGCCCTGGAGCGAGGCGAACCGGGCCTCGTCCCGAACGAGGCGGGCCGCGCCACGAGGCCCGCGGCCGGACGTGCCTGCCCTGGGGGCCGGATGGGCGGTGGAGACGCAGCGGCAGGGCGCGCGGGGCGAAGTGGGAGGCTCCCGAACCGTGGGGGCCTCCCACTCTACTCAGAGGCCGGCGGCGGCGGTCCGGGGAACCGGGAGGGCGTCATGGTGGCAACCCGTGGGCGGCAGTGGCAGGGCGTGGACGTTGACCTCTTTCGTGACCTCTCCGACTCCCATATTGCGCGGATCACCGGCATCGGGTGCCCGATCGACGTCCCCGCGGGCTCGCCCCTCGGGAGGGCCGGCGACCCCGCGGACCACGTTTTCGTGATCATGGAAGGCCGTGTGGAGCTCTGGGTCACGAGCGGCGCCGGGCCATTGAGCCTCCGCATCGCCGGACCCGGCGAATCGTTCCCGTTGGCGGCCCTGGTGGGGTCCGGAACCCTCATCTCCTCGGCGACGGCCATGACGGACGTTCGGCTCCTGGCTATCCCCCGGTCGGTGCTACTGGATCTCTGCGACGCGCAGCCGAAGGTGGGGATGGCCGTCTACCGGACGGTCGCGAGCGTACTGGCCGGTCGGTACCAGCAGACCCTGCAGCGCCTCACCGTCGGCGCGCGCCAGGCGCTCCGGGACGCGGGGTTCTGGGCCAACGTGTGACGGGTCGGCCCGCCGCGCGGGCTGGAGGACCCTCTGGCCCCGAGGCGAACCCCTCCGAGCCCCGCCCCCATTGGTGTCGATTCCGTAACCTCGGCCTTGCATTTCGGCGGCATGCGCCGCCGGTCCCTTGTGGCTACGGGAAGAGGGCGTCCGGCATCCCCGTGTCCCCTGCCGCGCTCATGGGCTCGGCCAGGCCGCGAAGACCCCCACCAGCAGATAAGCGGCGTTGCCGTCGGCGCGGTCCAGGTACGGCCGCCGCTCCACGTCGAACCCGGCATCCCGCATGCGGCCGAGCCAGATATCCATCGAGAAGAGCCCCATCACGTGGTGGTCCCGCTCGATGCGGATCTCACCGCCTTCGTTGGTGATGTAGAGGAACACCGTCTCGACCGTGGTATCGTTCGGGTCCAGGTCGGTGCGGTATTCGACGAACACCAGCTCGCGGCCCTCGGCGCGGCGGACACGGCTGAAAACCTCGGTGCCCTTCCACGTCTCGCGGTACCAGTCGGGCGCGACGATGAGGACGCCTCCCGGCGCCAGGTGGGCGCGCGCCGTCTCGAAGGTGGCGCGCAGGTCTTCCTCCGTGAGCAAGTAGGAAACCGCGTCGTGGATGAGCACCGCGTCGAACGTGCGCCCAAGCCGCACCGTCCGCATGTCGCCGACGTGGTGCTCGACCCCTGGGTTGAGGCGGGCAGAAAGCTCCAGCATCCGGGGCGAGAGGTCGACCGCGGTTGCTTCGAAATCGTCGGTCAAGTGAGAGAGATTGTGGCCACCACCCACGCCCAGGTCCAGGAGCCGGTGACGCCCCGGACCCAGCCGGGCGCGTAGGGCGTCCCGCCAGTGGGCGGCCTCGTCGGCGTACTCTTCCGGCGGGCTGATCAGCGGCCAGAGGTGGGCGAGGTCGCCGTACATCCGGTTCTGCTCCACGCTGGGCCTCCGCTGGGGGTCTGCTCCAGCCGCGCCGTTACCCTGTCTCGCATTGGCAACGGGGCTTCTTCCCACCCGCCCGCCCGGACGATTCCTTCTGGAGGACACCCCCAGACCCCCAGGGAGGGGACCGTCCGGTCAGATTCCCCCGGGAAGCCATTTGGGGGGCGGGCCCCACATCCCTCCGCTCGTGGCCCAACAGACCTGTCCTGAGCCCGTCGAACCACGAGCATGCGGACCGTGCGGCGCTTCCCCAGCTTGGGTGCAGGGCGCGCCCTGCTAGAAGGGTGAGGGCATCATACTGACGGGCACCTCAATGAGCGCGGGGCGGTCGGCGTCGATGGCACGCCGCAGCGCCGGGGCCAGCTCCTCCGGGCCGTTCACGCGGATGCCCGAGGCGCCGTACGCGTCGGCCAGCTTCATGAAGTCCGGGTTATGGAGCCGCGTGCCGATCACGTTGCCATCGAAGCGGTTGACCTGGTCACGAAGAACGTTCCCGTAGGCGTTGTCGTTGAACACCACGGCCACCACGCTGATCCCCTCCATGACGGCGGTGGCCATCTCCTGGGAGTTGAAGAGGAAGCCGCCGTCGCCAGAGAGCGCGACGACCGGCCGGTCCGGCCTCGCCACCTTGGCCCCCAGGGCGGTGGGGTAGGCGAAGCCCAGGTTGCCGAAGTACGAGGAGGTCAGGTAGGTCCCCGACTCGTACACGGGGAAGAACCACCGGCTGTAGTAGCCGAGCTGGGTCATGCCGGCCACCACGATCCCATCCTCCGGGATGCCCTCTCGCAGCGCGCGGACGAAGGCCCCCTGCGGCTGCGTGGCGTCCACCAGCGCGGCCCGCTCGGCCCGCAGCATCTGGCTCTCCGCCGTCCGGGAGGGGGGGGCGACGCCCGCCTCGCGGGCAAGAGAGTGCATCCGCTCGAGGGTTAGCTTGGCGTCGCCCAGGATGCCGAGCGTCTTGTCGTGGTTGCGGCCGATCTCCTCCTCGTCCACGTCGATCTGGATTACCTGCTGCCCCTCGAGCACGGGGGCGTCGGCGAAGCGCGTCCCCACGGCGAGCACCACGTCCGCGCCCTGGAAGTACTCGCGGATGGGGTCGGAGGTGCGGCGCATCACGCCCAATAGCAGCTCGTGGCGGTCGGAGACGGCGCCCTTCCCCTCGGACGTGGTGAAAACCGGCGCCTGGAGGAGCTCGGCCACCGCTTGGAGCGCGGGCCCCGCCCCGGAAGAGACGGCCCCGCCCCCCGCCCAGATAACGGGGCGGCGGGCCTCCGCCAGCAGCGACACCGCCTGCTCTAGGGACTTGCGGTCGGGGGACGTCCGCCGCGGGCCCTCCGGCTCGTAGAGCTCGATGTCGGCCACGTCCGATAGGGTCTCTGGCGGGATCTCAATCTCGACGGGCCTTGGACGGCCCGACGTGAGGTGGCCGAACGCCTCGTGCACGATGCGGGGTATGTCGGCTGGGTCGAGGATACGGGAGCGCCACTTGGTGATGTGCTTGACCAGGTCCATCTGGTCGTTGACCTCGTGGAGGAGGCCCACGTTCTGGCCGATGCGGTCGCGGTTGACCTGCCCGGACACCAGGAGGACGGGCGACGACGTGGCGTAGGCGGTGCCCAGACCGGCGGAGGCGTTGAGCAGCCCCGGGCCAGGGACCACCAGGGCCGTGCCAACCTGCCCGCCGGCGCGGGCGTAGCCGTCCGCCATGTAGGTGGTGGCCTGCTCATGGCGCGTCGTGATGAACCGGATCCCGGGCTCCTCGTGGAGCGCGTCCATAGCGTGGTAGGTCTGCACCCCTGGCAGACCGAACACCACCCGAACCCCCTCTCGGTGCAGGGAGCGAACCAAGGCCTGCCCGCCGGTCATCTCCGCCATGCTGATTCCTCCTGTTTCCACCCAATGAGCGCGCGGTCGACATCACGTGGCGTCGCATCGTCCGGCAACAGTATGCCAGAACGGTCAAGCCACTGGAAGCGGGCCGCGCTCGGCAGTCCTCGAAACATTGTGTTGACATTCACAGACGGCCATGCTAGATTTGGCGCAGGCTCGCCAGCCGCACAATTAGCGAGGTTTACCCAGGTTTGAACGCCGCGCCTCCCACCCAGGAGAAGCAGTCCGGCCAGTGGGTCGGCCTGGGCGGCGCGTGCGGCCTCCTGGGAGTGAATGAGAGCACCCTCCGCCACTGGGCCGACGCGGGCTGGATCCGGACCTTCCGGACGGTCGGCGGCCACCGGCGATTCGCGCGAGAGGACATCGTGGCGTTCCAAGAGCGGGGCGGGGCCCCGGCGGGCGCCGAGGACCTGGGGAGCGCGCTGCTCAAGCGGCTCCGCCGTCGGCTCCATAGCCCTCGGGCGGCCAGCCACCAGCTCGATGCCCTTGACGAGCGAGGCCGCGGGCGGCTCCGGGTGTTGGGACGGCGGCTCGTGGAGCTGGCCCTTCAGTACCACCAAGACCGGCGACGGCGGCCCCAGCTTCTGGAGGACGCCCGGTTCATCGGTGAGGAGTACGCAGCCGAATTCGCCCGCCAGGGCATCAGCCTCCCCGACGCCCTGGGAAGCTTCGTCTTCCACCGCTCCGCCGCCGTCGCAAGCGTCCGGGGCCTCCTCCAGGAGGGGGGGCGCGGGCCCGCTCGCGGCGACGTGGCGGACCTGTGGGAGGGGATGGTGGAGCTGACGGACGCCGTCATGCTATCGCTCGTGAGCGCCTACGAGGCGCCGGTCCCCCCGGCACCGGCTGGAAGGGGGGCAAGGTGAAGCTCGACGCCACGGACCGCAAGCTCCTGAACGCCATGCAGACGGGTTTCCCTCTGGTTTCGCGGCCCTTCGTGGCCATCGGCGAGGAGTTGGGGCTTGGCGAGGCAGACGTGCTGGAGCGCATGGCCTCGTACAGGGAGGGGGGCGTTCTCCGCCAGATCAGCGCCATCTTCGACACCCGCCGGCTCGGCTACCAGAGCATCCTGGTGGCGGTCCGCGTAGACCCCGCCCGCCTGGACGAGGTCGCCTCGGTTCTGAACCGCCACCCGGGGGTGAGCCACAACTACGGCCGTACGCACGGCTTCAACCTATGGTTCACCCTGGCCGTTCACCCGGACGAAGACCTCAAGGCCACCGTCGACGAGCTGGTGGAGCGCAGCGGAGTGGACGCGGTCCGTCTGCTGCCGATGGAGCGGTTCTTCAAGATCGGCGTGAACTTCAACCTGGAGGACAACACCAACGCCTCCACCGCCACCGAGGGCACGGCTCGCGTCGAGCAGTCGACCGTCCCCATTGTCCTCACGGCGCTCGACATCGCCGTGATCCGCGAGCTCCAGGAGGACTTTCCGCTGATTCCCGAGCCCTACGCTCCCATGGCCCAACGCCTTGGACTGGCGGAGGATGCGCTGTTCGCCGCCGCCGCCGACCTGAAGGAGCGGGGCGCAATGCGGCGTGTGGGCGCCGTGCTGCACCACCGACGCGCTGGGATCACCGCCAACGCCATGCTCTGCTGGCAGGTGCCGCCGGAGCGCGCGGAGGAGGTGGGGCTGACTCTGGCGAACCGGCCGGAAGTGAGCCACTGCTACCAGCGACCCACCTACCCGGACTGGCCCTACAGCCACTTCTCCATGGTCCACGCGCGGAAGCGCTCCGAGTGCGCGGAGATCGCGCGGGAGCTCTCCGCCCAGACCGGCATCGACGACTACCTGATCTTGCTCAGCACTCGCGAGTTCAAGAAAACCCGCGTCCGCTACTTCGTAGAGGACGAGTGGCGGCAGGAGTACCGGCAGGCGATGGCCGCCGCGGGCCCCGTGGGGCACTAGGGGCAGCGGGGGGCCCCGGACGGGCCGCACGGCGAGCCCACGTCATGTTGGGGACGGTCGATACCAGCGCCTGCCCAGGCAACTCAACAGGGGCCTCGGAGCGCGCGGCGACAAGGAAACAGAATGGGATACTTTCCGGTGTACCTGGACCTCCGCGGTCGCTCTTGCGTCGTCATCGGAGGCGGGCGTGAGGCCGAGGAGAAGGCCGAGCGGATGGTCGTGGACGGCGCGCGTGTGACCGTGGTGTGGTGGGGCCAATCGGAACCATTCGAGCGCATGGCGGCCGAGGGCCTCATCGATTTTCGGCGTCGGCACTACGAGTCCGGCGACCTCCACGGCGCGTTCCTCGCCCTGGCGGCAACCACCGGCGATCTCCCGCTGAGCGAGGCGATTTCGGAGGAAGCCGCGCGTGAAGGAGTCCTGCTCAACGTGGTGGACGTGACGCGACTCTGCACGTGGATCTACCCGGCCATCGTCAGGCGCGGCGACGTGACCGTGGCCATCAGCACCAACGGCCGCAGCCCGGCCATGGCCAAGCGGCTGAGGTTGGACATTGAGGACGCCTTGCCACCCGTGTACGGCCCTCTCCTGGACCTGTTGGCCGAGGTGAGGGTGGAGCTTAGCGCGCGGGGGGTCAGGCCCCCAGCGGAGGCGTGGCAGCGCGCCATCACTGGGCAGCTCCTGCAATGGCTGGAGGCAGGCGATCTGGCCGCCGCCCGAGAGTGGATCGCCGACTACCTGGCCGGGGCCGCCCGGTCGGCGGCGGGCTGAGCGCAACTCCGTGCTCACCACTGTCGTCGCAGGCATCAGCCACAAGGTCGCCCCCGTCGAGGTGCGCGAGCTGCTGGCGCCGGGCGCGAAGGGGCTCCCGGAGGCTCTCGACCTGCTGCGAGGCCACGCCCTCCAGGGCGCCATCCTGAGCACCTGCAACCGCACCGAGGTCTACGCAGCCCTCCCCGACGGCGGCGGCCCCGAACCGCTGGTGGATTTTCTGTGCTCCTACCGGGACTCCGGCCGTCAAGCGATCGAACCCTACCTCTACACCTACACCGGCCCCGAGGCGATGCGCCACCTGTTCCGGGTGGCGGCGAGCCTCGACTCGATGGTGCTGGGGGAGGCCCAGATCCTGGGCCAGGTCCGAGTCGCGGCGGACGAGGCGCGGGCGCACCGCGCCACCGGCCCCCACCTGGATAGGCTCTTCCGACACGCGGTCCGCGTGGGTCGTCGCGCCCGCGACGAGACAGCCGTGGGACGCCGGTCGGCGTCCGTCTCCTCCGCCGGGGTGGAGCTGGCGCGCCAGTTCTTCGGGAGCCTGGAGGGCCTCTCCGTGCTTGTTGTGAGCGCGGGCGAGGCCGGCAAGCTCGTAGCGCGCGCTCTTCAAGACGTGGGCATCGCCCGTGTCACGGTCACCAGCCGGACCTTCGAGCGGGCGGCGAGTCTGGCGGACAGCCTCGGCGGCGAGGCTGTCCCATTCGAGCGGCTGGAGTCGGCCCTGGCGGCGGCGGACATCGTCATCACCGCCAGCGGCTCGCCGAGCTTCATAGTCCGGCCGTCGCTGGTGGCGCGCGCGATGGCCACCCGGGCCGGCCAGCCTCTGCTGCTGGTGGACATCGCCGTGCCAAGGGACGTGGACCCCACCGTGGTCCGCATCCCCGGGGTGGCGCTCTACAATGTGGACGACCTCCAGGCCGTGACTCGCTCCAGCCTCAAGCAGCGGGGACAGGAAGTGGGGCGGGTGGAGGCCATAGTTGAGGAAGAGCTGGACCGATTCCTCGTCTGGTGGCGCGCCATGGACGCCACCCCCACCATCGTCGACATCCGGGGGCAGGCCGAGGCTATCCGCCGACGGGAGCTCTCCAAGGCGATCCGCAAGCTCCCGTCCCTGGGCGAGGCCGACCAGGCGGTGCTCGAGGCGATGTCTCGTTCCATCGTGAAGAAGCTTCTCCACCGCCCCATCACGTCCCTCAAGGAACGGGCATCGGACCCGGGGTACCTGGAGTCGGCGCGCCGACTCTTCCGGCTCACGGACGGTCAGGACAGCGATGGTCCGAGCTGACGACCCCCGCGCCGCCTCTGAGCGCCCCACCGTGATGGGGACAAGGACCAGTCGTCTGGCCCTCGCCCAGACCGCGCTCGTGCTGGGCATGCTCCGCGCCGCGGCCCCCACCGCCCGGTTCGAGCCAACCGGGGTCAGCACCACCGGCGACCGCGACCGCACCGTCCCCATCCCCGACTTGGGCCAGGGGGCGTTCGTGAAGGAGCTGGAGGCGGCCCTACTGGCCGGCAAGGTGGACATGGCGGTCCACAGCCTGAAGGACCTCCCCACGGAGCTGCCGCCCGGCCTTCGCCTGGCCGCGGTGCCGGCCCGCGGCGACCCCCGCGACGCCCTGGTCAGCCGGGGCAACGTGGGTCTGCTGGACTTGCAGGCGGGGGCCCGCGTAGGCACGGGGAGCCCCAGGCGGGCGGCCCAGGTACGGGCCGCGCGGCCCGACCTGGCGGTGGTGATGATCCGGGGCAACGTGGACACCCGGATCCTCCGCGTTGACGAGGGGTTCGTGGATGCCGCGGTGCTCGCGGCATCGGGGCTCCAGCGCCTTGGCCTGGATGACCTGATCGCCGAGATGCTGCCGATCGAAGGCTTCCCGCCGGCCGTGGGGCAGGGCTTCCTGGCCATCGAGTGCCGCGAGGACGACGCCGCGTCCCTGGGCCTGGCGGCCCTCGTGGAGGACCCGTCCGCTCGTCGCGCCGCGGACGCCGAGCGCGCGTTCCTGGCGGCGGTCGGCGGTGGGTGCAAGGCGCCCCTGGCGGCCTACGCTCAGATAGAGGGAGGCCGCCTGGTCTCGCTCGATGGGATGGTCGCAGACCTGGACGGCGCGCGCCTCCTGCGGGAGCGGGTGTCGGGGGAAGACCTCTCGCCCGACGACGCCGGTCGCGAGCTCCGGGACCGACTCTATGCGCTGGGGGCGGAGGCCATCATCCTGGCGGCGGAGGGCCCGCGGCCCTCGCCTTGACTCAGCATCCCGGAGGACGGCGCGAATGACGGATGTCAGGAGAGCTCCGGGGCACCCCCGGAGAAAGGCCCACGAAGTGGGTCCAGGGTACACCCTGGTGGGTCTAGGGCGCGCCCTGGTTGCCCTGGTCGGGGCGGGGCCGGGCGATCCTGGCCTCCTGACCGTAAGAGGACGCGACCTCCTGGCGCGGGCCGACGTGGTGGTCTACGACCGGCTGGTGGACCCGCGCATCGTCGCCCACGCGCCGGCCCAGGCCGAGCTGATCTACGCGGGCAAGGGTCCCAAGGGCCACGCGATGGAGCAGGACGAGATCAACGACCTGCTGGTGGAGGTTGGGCAGCAGGGCAAGGCAGTGGTTCGGCTGAAGGGGGGCGATCCGTTCGTCTTCGGCCGAGGCGGGGAGGAGGCCTCCGCGCTTGCCCGCGCCGGAATCCCCTTCGAGGTCGTGCCGGGGGTCAGCTCGGCCATCGCCGCTCCCGCGTACGCCGGCATCCCGGTCACCGACCGCCGGTACGCCTCCTCGGTCGCCTTCGTGACCGGGCGCGAGGGCGACGAGTCGAGCGGCGGCCGCAAGCCTTGGCGGACGCTTGCCGGGCGTGCGGACACCCTGGTCGTGCTGATGGGCCTGGGCGCCCTCCGCGAGATCGTCGCCGACCTGACGGACGAAGGCCTTCCCTTTTCGACTCCCGCCGCGCTTGTCCACAGGGGCACCACGCCCGGCCAGCGGACCGTGACGGGCACCCTGGGCACGATCGTGGAGCGGTCGGCGGGCGTGGAGTCCCCAGCAGCATTCATCGTGGGTGGCGTCGTCGACCTGGCCTCGACACTCGGTTGGTTCGAGTCGCGGCCCCTCTTCGGCATGCGCGTGGCCGTCACCCGCTCCCGTGGGAGCGTCTCCGGACTGGCGGCGCGCCTGGCGGACCTGGGAGCGGACCCGGTGGAGCTCCCGACCATCGCCTTCGGCCCGCCGGACGATTTTTCCGCTCTGGACAGGGCTCTCGCTACTGCAGGGGCCTTCGACTGGGCCGTCTTCGCAAGCCCAACGAGCGTGGAGTACGTCTTGGGCCGGCTGGGGGACCTGGGCGGCGACGCCCGGTCGTTCGCCGGGGTGCGAATCGCGGCCGTGGGACCGGCCACCGCCAAGGCCCTGGCGCGGCGCGGATTGCTTGCCGACCTGACCTCCCCCGTCGCGACGACGCCCGGCCTGCTTGAAGCGCTGGCTTCGGAGGGGCTCACGGGAGCGCGCCTGCTGCTCCCCCGCACGGACATCGCCGACGACGCGCTGCCCGAGGGTCTGGAGCGGCTGGGGGCGAGCGTGGAGCGGGTGACCGCCTATCGCACTTCGCCGCCGCCGGGGCTGGAGGACGCGGCTCGCGTAGCCTTGGCCCGGGGCCTGGACCTGGTGTGCTACAGCTCCTCTTCCACTGTGAACAACCTGGTCGCCTCTCTGGGCACGGAGGCCGGCGGCCTCGCCTCCGTGCCGTCGGCCTGCATCGGCCCGGCCACCGCTGACGCGGCGCGCACGGCGGGCCTGGTCGTCGCGGTCGAGGCGCGGGAGCACACGATCCCCGGCCTTATCGACGCGATCCTTGAATGGCGCTCCAGGGGTGGAGGTATCGGCTCATGACCATCACTCGAACGCTCACGGCCGGCCGGTTCCCCGCTGTCCGCATGCGCCGGCTCCGGAGCACCCCGGCGTTCCGCGATTTGGTGCGCGAGACGGATCTCTCCGCGCGCCACTTCGTCTACCCCATGTTCGCCGTGCCAGGCCGGGGCGTCCGCCGAGAGATAGCGCCCATGCCGGGCTGCCACCACCTCTCGCCGGACACGATGGCGGAGGAGGCGCAGGAGGTCGCGAGCCTCGGCATCCCCGCAGTGCTGCTGTTCGGGCTCCCCGAGGCGAAGGACGAGGAGGGCACCGGGGCCTACGACGATGGCGGCGTGGTGCAGGAGGCGATCCGCGCCATCAAGCGGGCCGCGCCGGGGCTGATGGTGATCACCGACGTCTGTATGTGCGAGTACACGTCCCACGGCCACTGCGGGGTCCTGGTGGACGGCAAGGTGGACAACGACTCGACGCTGGACTTGCTGGCCCGGACCGCCCTCTCCCACGCCGACGCCGGGGCCGACATGGTGGCGCCGTCCGACATGATGGACGGGCGCGTCGCGGCCCTGCGCTCGGCGCTCGACGGCCAGGGGCTCAGCGGGGTGCCCATCATGGCATACGGGGCGAAGTACGCCTCCGCCTTCTTCGAGCCTTTCCGTGAGGCGGCCGATTCCGCCCCGCAGTTCGGGGACCGGCGCGGCTATCAGATGGACCCCCCGAACGTCCGCGAGGCGCTGCGTGAGATGGAGTTGGACGCCGAGGAAGGGGCCGACATCCTGATGGTCAAGCCGGCGCTGGCCTACCTGGACGTGATCGCCCTGGCGCGGCAGCGCTTCGACCACCCCATCGCGGCGTATAATGTCAGTGGCGAGTACGCAATGGTGAAGGCCGCCGCGCGCATGGGATGGATCGACGAACGCCGGGCCGCCCTGGAGACGCTTACGGGCATCCGCCGGGCGGGGGCTGACATCCTGATCACCTATTTCGCCAAGGACGCCGCCCGCTGGCTCCGAGAGGGGTGACGGGGGCGGGCCGAGACGTCGCGCGGACGCGGGAGCGGGGCACGGAACGGGATGGGAAGATGGGTGGGGAGGGACGGCCTTGAACATGTACCCGGGCGACGGAGACCCGAACTTCTGGAGGGCGCAGGCAGACTATCGAGCGGAGCATCTCCGCCACGGCAGGCCCACCAGCCTGCTGGGCTTCCTGGCCTGGGGGCTCATCCGCGTCGTGGTCCTGGCGGTATGGCTGCCGGTGCGCCGGGGGCTTCGCCGGTGGCAGCGAGGGCGCAGGCCGAGCGGCTAGGCAGGGCAGCAGGGCGTGCCCTGCACCCATGCCGGGGCCCATTGCCAACGCGAGCGGCGGAACCCGCTACGCCAGCGGCCGCCCCCAGGGACGGGGATTTGCTGTCAACCAGCCCTCTAGGCCGCGGCGGCGAAGTCGCTTACGTACAGGTCCGCGATGAGCCCCATCTCCTCCGCCGTCAGCTCCGCCTGGTCTGATGCCGCCACGAACTCCTCCATCTGCTCCACGGTGGTGACGGTGGGCAGAACGGACGTGATCGTGGGCTCGGCCAGGATGAACTTAAGGGCCGCTTGAGCGATGGTCCGGTTCTTTCCCTCGGTGAGGAACCCCAGATGCGCGAGCTTCCTCAGTCCATCTTCGAGCCAATCCGGCTTCTCGCGGAACCGGAACGCGCGGTGGCTCCCAGCCGCGAACTTGGCGTCCGGCCCGTAGATGCCCTCCAGGAGACCCGAGTGGAGGGGCACGCGCACGAGCACGCCCGCCCCGGCCTGGCTCGCTTCCCGAAAGAACGTTCGCCCTGGGTCCTGCTCCAACAGGTTATAGACGGTCTGGACCGACCGGCACCCACGCTCGCGGAGAGCGGCGACCCCCTCCTCCTCCCAGCCGATGGCGGGGCCCAGCGCCGCTCCGTACGCCCTCACCTTCCCCTCGCCGACGAACCGCTCCATCTGCTCGAACACGGCGTCATCCCGGACCGTCCCTATGCGTGGGTTATGGAGCTGGTAGAGATCCACGTAGTCGGTCCCGAGCCTGCGCAGGCTCTCCTCCAGCGCGTACCGGATGTACGCGGGATCCCAGTTCTGCACCCGTTCCTGGTGCCCCTTCGGCTCCGGCCCCGAGTAGATGTCATAGCCGAACTTGGTGCCGATTGTCACGTCGCCCCGCCGCCCGCGGATCGCCTCGCCGATAAGCTCCTCGCTGTAGCCCTTGCCGTACGTGTCGGCTGTGTCGAAGAAGGTGATCCCCAGGCCGAGGGCTCGTTGGAGGAGCGACAGAGACTCCCCCCGGTCAAGCTTACCCCACCAGTCAGTCGCGATGGTCCAGGCCCCGAACCCAATCTCTGAAGCGGATATCCCGCTGTTGCCGAATTCCCTGTACCGCACCGCCCCCCTTCCAGCGCATCTGCCCGACGCGCGGAGCCCTCTTATTCCTGTCCGCTACCTTCCGTGCCCCCGCCGGTTATCCCCACCCCTAACATCTTACGGTCCTTCGCCCCTTCCCTGCCACCTCCTTCTCCCTATCGCGGCCACGCCGTGTCCTTTGGTCTTCGCCCCCCTGCCCACGAGGCCTCTTTCTGGGCCTCCCCGCGAACCCACTTCCTGAGCAAGCCGGCCTCCGCACTTTCCACGCCGCTCCCACTAGTTCCGCCACTGTCTTCTTCATACTTCTCCATTCCTCCTTCTCCTGATTTGAGACCCTGATAGAGGGAAAGGAGAGGGGGGTGCGCTATAATACCGGGAGACAGGAAGGTGAACGGTGATCGACCGGGCAGAGATTGTGGTTAGATCGGGTGGGGGGGGAGATGGGGCTCGGAGCTTCCGTCGGGAGAAGTACGTGCCGCGGGGCGGCCCGGACGGCGGCGACGGGGGGAGAGGCGGCGCCGTTTGGCTCGAGGCGGTTGCCGACATGAACACGCTGTATCACCTGGCCACCGGGAAGCCGTACGCGGCCGAGAAGGGGGGCCGGGGTCGCGGAAGCAACAAGCACGGCGCGGATGGGGCGGCGCTGGTGGTGCCCGTGCCCCCGGGCACGGTGGCCACGTGGGTACGGTCCGGTGTTGCGGAAGAGACGGAGGATCTGGCCAAGGTTGGAGCGAGCGTGATGGTGGCGAGGGGAGGCGATGGGGGCCGAGGGAACGCGTGGTTCGTAGCGCCGGACTACCAGGAGCCGCTTCTGTGCGAGGCGGGCGAGGCAGGCGAGGAGTGTCGGCTGCGGCTTGAGCTGCGACTGCTGGCCGACGTGGGCGTCGTTGGGAAGCCGAACGCAGGAAAGTCGAGCCTCGTCGCTAGAGTGTCCAGGGCGCGGCCCAAGGTGGCAGCTTATCCGTTCACGACCCTGGAGCCGGTGCTGGGCGTCGTGTTCGTCGCTGGGACCCAGTTCGTCATCGCGGAGATCCCGGGCCTCCTGGAGGGCGCGCACCTGGGGGTTGGCCTGGGGATCCAGTTCCTGCAGCACGCCGAGCGCACCAAGCTTCTCATTCACGTCGTTGACGGAAGCTCGGACGATCCCATCGGCGACTATTCCGATGTCCGCGCGGAGCTGGCGGCATACAGCCACGGCCTGGGAGATAGGCCCGGCGTGGTGGTGGTCAACAAGGTCGATCTGCCGGAGGTCCACGAGAGGCTGCCCTCGCTCGTGGCAGGGTTCGAAGCGTCCGGCGCGATGGTAATTCCGATGTCCGCCGCGACCGGGGAGGGAATCGACGCGCTGCTTCGCGACGTCGCGGCAAGGGTCGTGGCCGCCCGAGGGGCCGAGGCGAAGGAGGGCCAGAGGCCGTCGCCGGTTGTGCCTAGGCGGCGGCCAGCCCGTGCCGAGATCGTGAGGGAGGGACCGAAGGCTCTCCGGGTCCGCTCGGCGCGCGCCGAGCGGCTGGTGGCCCTGGCCGACACGGACGACCCGCGGATACCCCCCCAGCTCTTCCGAGAGCTCGGCCGCTTGGGGCTCGTGAAGGCCCTCGCGGCGGCCGGAGTCCGCGCGGGCGATCAAGTGCGTGTGGGGGCGTGGGAATTCGATTGGGGGGCCTCCCCATAGGCCGCCGCTACGAAAAGGGGGGCGCATGAGGCTGGGTATCCTCGGGGGCACCTTCGACCCGGTCCACCTGGGGCACCTTATCATCGCCCAGGAGGCCGCCGGCCGCCTCGCCCTGGACCGAGTGCTGTTCATCCCGGCCGGCCGCCCGTACCTGAGAGCGGACGAGCCGTCGGCGTCCGGGAGACGCCGCCTGGCGATGCTGCGAGCGGCGGTGCGAGGGAACCCCTTGTTCGACGTGTCGACCGTCGAGCTGGACCGGCCAGGGCCGTCGTACACCGTGGATACGCTGGAGGGGCTCCGAAGCGAGCTTGGCGACGACACGGACCTCTATTTCATCGTCGGCGCGGACACCCTCGCGGACCTGCCCCGGTGGCGCTCGCCCGAACGGGTACTGGCCCTCTGCACGATGGTGGCGGTCACTCGCCCGGGGCACCCGCTACGGACGCCGGAGGGGCTCGAGAGGCTCTGTCCGGGCGCGGGGGAGCGCATAGTCGCCCTCAACGGCCCGGAGATCGGCATCAGCGCCACCGAGGTCCGCCGCCGCGTCGCGGAGGGGCGTCCGGTGCGCTACTGGGTGCCCGCGGGCGTGGAGCGGTACATCGAGCGACATGGGCTTTATCGCAAGGAGGCGACGGCGTGACAATCGAGCGAAGGAAGCGGATCCTGGAGCGGGCCCGGGAGCTGGGAGCCATCATGGAAGGCGACTTCGTCCTCTCCTCTGGGGAGCGGAGCAGCTTCTACTTCGACGGGCGGCTGCTGACCCTGGACCCGGAGGGGGCCGACCTGGTGAGCCAGGAGATGCTGCGCGAGGCGGTGTCGAGCGGCGCAACGGCCATCGGCGGGCCGACACTGGGCGCGGACCCGATCGTGGGGGCGGTGGTCCTCGCTGGCCAGCTGGCCGGCTCGCCCGTGCGCGGCTTCCTGGTCCGCGGCGAGGCGAAGGGCCACGGGACCGGGCGGCTCATCGAGGGGCCGCTCGCGCCCGGCGACAGCGTGGTCGTCCTGGACGACTCGTGCAGCACCGGCGGCTCGCTCTTCCGGGCCATCGCCGCGGCGGAGGCCGAGGGGTGCCGCGTGGTGGGCGTGGCCGTCGTGCTGGACCGACACCAGGGCGGCGACGAGGAGATCCGACGCCGCGGCTACCCATTCACCGCGCTCCTGGAGGCGAGCCCCGAGGGGACGATCGAGGCCGTCGAGCCTTCCTGACCCCCGCTCAACCCTTTTCGAAGAGTCGTGAGTACAGCTCCATCATGCCTTGCTGTCGGCGCGCCGTCGTCCCGCGGATGGGGGAGCCCCGCGCCGAGGGCAGCGCGGCAAGCCGCTCCGTCATCTCACGCGTCACCTCGTTCTCCTGGAGCGGGGGCCACGCCCGATACAGGCGCTGGGCCGCTCGGGCGGCCTCCGGGCGGTCGCCCAGCCGCCACCACGCGTGGACAAGGGGGAGAAAGACGTTGACCGCGATGTCGCCCGCCCGTCCGGAGCCGATGAGCGTCTCGCCGGACGCGGGCTCCTTGGCCACCAGTCCCGCTCGGACCTCCGCGACTTGCCCGGCCATCACGCGGTTCGCCACGTCCGCCAGCAGCCCTCGCTCCCACCCGCGGTCCAGGAGGACAGCGGCGCCCAGCAGCCTGCGCCGGGGGTGGTTTACGGGCCTGATTCGGAAGAGGCGCCACGCGTCCAGGCCCAGCACGGGGGTCAGGCCGGACGCCAGCCACAACTCGCTGGGACCTGGGACGTGCCCGGCCTTGGCGAGGGGGGCGGGCGGTGGGTCGTCCGATGGGTCCAGGAGCCCCGCGGCCCCAAGCAGCAGCGCGTGGAGCGTGATGCGACGGTCCGCCACCCCCACGCCCAGCAGGTGTCGCCGAAGCGCGCGGAGCGGCAGGCCCTGGGCCAGCGCGACGAACGGCGCGCGGTTGCGGCTGTACCCGAGCGCCTCCATGAGCCCGCAGTACAATGCCTCCTCTGCCGCTTCCCCCAAGGGAGAGGCCCGAAGGGCCCGGTGGAACGCCCTGGACCGGGCCAGGAAGCGGGCGTCGCCCGCTCGCTCCAGGGTCTTTTGCAGGTCCGGGCCGACCGCGGCCGCGAGCGGGAGCACCGGCGCTGGTGCGACCTGGGTAGCTCGGTCCTCCGAAGGGGGTTCGGAGGCGAACTCGGGGACCGCTGGGGAACGGCGGAACGTTTGCGCCACGGCATCGTTTGGCCGTGGCCTTGCCGCCAGATCCTCGCGTAGGGCGATGGGCAGGCGCTCCGCCGGTTCCAGGGCGGCGTGCCGCTCGGGAGGATGACGAGGTGTGGACTCGAGGGAGATCAGCGACGGCAAGAGGGCTGCGGTGGGGACGCGGTCGCCCGAGGCCAGGACGATGGGGCTGGGGCGGCCAGAGCCGGAGTGGGGCCACAGCACTACGTGGAGCACCACGCCGTTGTACCGCCGGTCCGTCCCGTGGCCGTGGGCGCGCCAGTCCCGGGTTCGCAGGTGGAGCTCGACGTCCCCGCGCAGAAGATCGCCGTTGCCCGTCTCCAGAAGGGCGTCCCTAAAGTCGGGACCCGCGGCGGAGCTGGGCCGGCCGGGGTAGATGACTCGGACGCGTGTGCCGTCGTCGCACACCAGGGGAGGGAGGCGTGGGGAGGAATCGCGCCACAGCCGCGCGACCGCCCGCTCTCCCAGAGTCTTTCGCGCTCGCTCTGCCGGGCGTGCCAGCCCGCTCCCCGAGCGCTTTGCGCTCACTGGGGCTTCGCCCCGTCGTGGCTGGGGGCCGCGCCGTCTGGCTCACCGTGGGAAGCGCCATCGGCGCCCTTGTGATCCGGTGGCGCGCCTTGCGTGTCCTCGGCGCCAGCCCTATACAAGAAACCGGCGCGCTCGGCAATGATGTTGAGGACGGTCGCGGAGGCGCCGCGGGGACGGTAGAGCCCCGTCTCCCACTCGCTGACCGTCTGCTGGCGCACCCCAAGCTCCTCCGCCAGCTCAGCCTGGGTGCGGCTCAGGTACTGTCGAAGGCGGCGGACGCCGTCCGGGTCCCACGCCCCCGACCGACCGCCGCCTTCCCTGTCCTTGTCCTTCTTTCCGCTGGCCACCGCGCGGCCTCCCCTCGCCCCGTCCTCCCGCCCGTCAGGGGGACGAGCGCCGAAACCCGGTGGTACGCGCCGACGCTCCCCCACAGTGAAGAATACACGGAACCGTGTAAGACGACAAGTAGCCCGAGGCGCCCAAGGAACCGCGGGCACCCTGCCGTCAGGTAGCGAAAGACCCGAAGGGTCCCTGAAGGGTCTTAGGCGAGGCGGAGGTTGGGGACTGCGTCCACGTCCAGCGAGGGGGGCACACCCCTCTGGAGCGAAAAATAAGCGGAGGCCGCCGGCATCGCCCCGTTGTCCGTGCAGAGGGCGGGCCGGGGCATGATGACCGGCACGGGCGAGCGCTCCCGCATCCGCTCCCGGAGCATTGTGTTGGCGGCCACGCCCCCCCCGAGGAGAATCCCGCGCGCGCCGTGCCGCCGTGCCGCCTCCACCGTCTTGCCGACCAGCACGTCCACCACCGCCTCCTGGAACCCTGCCGCGAAGTTCGCCGCCTCGGCCGTGGAGAGCCCCTCGTGGCCTTGCGGAGCCGCGGGTCCGGGCGGCGAAACGGACTGGGCGGCGCGGAGGAGCGCGGTCTTGACGCCGGAAAAGCTGAACTCCAGGCTGTCGCCCAGCCAGGCGCGAGGCAGGCGCGTGGGGTCGCTGGCCTCGGTCGCGAGCTGCTGGATCGCGGGGCCGCCTGGGAAGCCCAGGCCGAGGACTCGCGCGGCCTTGTCGAAGGCTTCGCCGGCGGCGTCGTCACGCGTCCGACCCAGGTGCTCGTAGTCGCCGTGGCCGCGCATCAGGACCAGCTCCGTGTGGCCACCGGAGGCGAGCAGGCACACAAGCGGGAGTCCCGGCTCCTCCGCCGGGTCCACTCCCTCCTCCAGCCAGGCGGCGTGGATGTGTCCTTCCAGGTGGTTGACCCCGAAGAGGGGCAGGCCGAGCCCCAGCGCGACGCCCTTGGCGAAGTTCACCCCGACCAGGAGCGCCCCGGCCAGGCCCGGCCCCGCCGTCACCGCGATGCCGTGGAGCTCCTGGGGCGCGATGCCCGCGTCGCGCAGGGCGGAGCGGTAGACGGGCACCATCGACAGGAGGTGCTGCCGGGACGCGACCTCCGGGACGATGCCGCCGTACCGGGCGTGCAGCTCCACCTGCGAGCCGATGACGTTGGAGAGCACGCGGCGGCCGTCGGCCACCACGGCCACGGCGGTCTCGTCGCAGGAGGTTTCGATGCCTAGCAAGAGCATGCGTACTCGATGGGAGAGTAGTTGGTGAGCGCCTGCGCCCTATCCGCCCTCGGGGGTCACCAGGAGGGCCACGTAGAGGGGCTGGTCCCCCATGAGCAGCGCCAGCTTCTTGGCGGCCTCCCGGGGGGCGGATGCCAGGATTGCCTGGAGGCCTTCGTGGCCGACCGCCGCCTCTAGGGCGCTTCCCCCGGCCAGCAGCGCCTCCCCCCGACCGATGGGGTGGCGGTCCATGGCGATGTCGACATCGCCCTCGGCCGTGCCGAGCGACCCGGCGCCCTCGGGCGGACCCGGGAGGCGGCGCACCCCGTGCCGATCCCGGACGTAGACCAGGCCGGGACCGCCCGAGGCTACGTACACCTCGTCGTCCCGGAGGGCCAAGCATGTGAGGCCGACGCCGACGCGGGCGGCCATTGTGAGGGGCTCGTTGCCCTTGACCAGCTCTCGGTGGCAGGACTGTAGCGCCCGCGGGAGGGCCGAAGTCAGGGCCGAGCGCGATTCGTTCGCCAGGGCGCGCGCCAGGGCGACAAGGGCCGCCTCGATCCGCTCCTCGGGATCGGCCGCCATGGACTCGCCCAGGGCGTGGAACTGGACCTGGTCGAGCAGCCCGCGGCCGGAGAACGTGGAGATGAGAGGGGCGGCGTCGCCGGCGAGGGCGCCCTCGCGGACTACGATCGGCGTAACGGTGAGGGCCATGCGGTGTGTCCCCTTCCCGGTGTGGCCCTCATCATACGGGCCGGGCGCGGTGTGAGTCAACGGAGCGCCGGCCGTGCCGCCGGGTCGGGGCCGGGCCGCGCCAAAGGGTGGCGACGCCTCGGCGACCTGCGAGGCCTAGCTGGCGGCGCGGGCTTCCAGCGACAACAGCCGGGCTTTGAGGGGAAGGCCGCCGCCGTAGCCGTGTAGACTGCCGTCGCCTCCGACGACCCGGTGGCAAGGCACCAGTGGCGCCAGCCGATTGCGGGCCATCGCCTGGCCCGCGGCCCGCGCCGCCCCCGGGCGCCCCGCCGCCAACGCCAGCCAGCCGTAGCTACGGGTCTCCCCCCGGGGGATGGCCTGGCACGCCTCCCACGCGGCCTGGAAGAAGGGCGGCGCGCCCTCCAGGTCCAGGGGCACCTCCGGGCCGCCGGTACGGCCCTCCAGCGCGGCCAAGACCGCCTCGCGAGCGCCCACCAGGGCGGTGGGGTCGTGGCGGGCGGCGCCGACCTCCGGCCCCAGCTCCGACAGCGCCGCCTCCCTGGTGGCGACGGGCAGGGTGCTGCCGCGAAGACCACGAGGCGAGCCCAGCAGCCCGACCCAGCCCAACTCCGTTCGGAATAGGTCGTACGTGTAGCCACTCATGTCGTCCCCCTTCCCGGACCGCCCGCGGTCCGGTCTACCGCAGCGGCGACAAGCGCCAGAGCGCCCGAAGCAGAAGGGCGCGTCGGACCCGAGCCCACGCCCGCGCCACCTGGTCGGACTCGCCCTCGACCGCCCCTGGACCGCCGTAGCGCGCATGAGCGTATGCGCTCCCCAGGAAGCGGAGGTCGTCCTCCGCCCCCGGAGCAGCGGTGCCCAGGCGCCGGGCGAACTCGGACGGCGTCTCGTTCGCCACGTGGCGCTTCCCCGCGAGTCTGCCCAGCAGGATGACGCGGCCGAACGCGGCCTCCGGGGTCATCGCAAACACCGTCACGCGCCTGTATAGCAGCCAGAGCCCCAGCCCCACGACGCCCGCGGCGAGGGCGACGGAGACCGCGGCGACGGCCAAGGATCCTCCCACGCCTTCCCCCGGGACCGGCAGGGCCGAGGAGATAGTCGTCTCCCCGACCAGCAGGTCCTCCTCCAGGAACTCCTCATCGGGGCTCACCCCCGCGATCCCGAGCAACGAAGCCAGGCCGTCGTCGTCGTCGCGCGGCCCGGCGGGCAGCGTCCGGCCGGGGGTCGGCTCGAACTCGATCCAGCCGTATCCTGGGAAGTAGGCCTCGGCCCAGCCGTGGCTGTCGCGGTCCCTGACAACGAACGAGCCCGAGCCGTCCTCCCGCTCGCCCGAGGCGTAGCCCGCCACCATGCGGGCCGGCACCCCCGTCGCGCGCAGCATCACCGCCATGGACGAGCCGAAGTAGTCGCTATAGCCGCGGCGGAGCGTGAACAGGTGGTGGTCCACCCCGTCCCCGTCGAAGGGTGGCGCCGGGATCTTCAGGTCGTACTCCAGCGTCTTGAGGTAGTCTTCGATGGCCACGGCCATGTCGTACGGATTGTCGGCGCCCTCTGTGATCGAGGCTGCCAGGTCACGGACCCGCTCCGGCAGCGATTCCGGGAGCTGGAGATACGTGTCGGTCACCCAGCCCGGGTAGTTGGTGGAAGCCCTGCGGAGCTGACCCTCGGAGGCGGTGGAGCGGCGGGACGTGAACGTGTAGAGCTCGCCGGGGCGCACCCGGCGGGGGCTGGTCAGGCCCAGCACGTCGGCGGGCGCGGGCGGGCGTCGGGCGACCTGCACCCCGATGAACTCACCCGCGCTTTCCAGGAACGCAGCCTCGAGAGCGGCCAGGTATTCATCGACCCCGGTGGGCGACACCAGGGTCACGGAGGTCACGCCTTCACGCCCCGAAGCCAGGTGCGCAAGGCCGGTCACGGCGACGTCCGCAGGCAGTGCTCGGTAGAGGATATCCGCTGGGCTTCGGCCCAGGGCCCCCGACGCGTCGAGCCGGGTGAGCAGGGCCAGCGCTTCCGCCAGGTCGTCGGGGAGGGCGTCGGCCTCCCCCGGTGAGGGGTCCAGCGGCAGCCAGTGCGACTCCGGCGTCAGCACGCGGACCGAGAAGGGCGCGGGGGCGCTCACGGGCAGCGCGGTCATTGGCAGCCCGTTGGCGGAGAAGAGGGACGTGACCGTGTACTCCATCTCGGTGACCGCGCTCACGCCATCCGACGCCGCCAGCGGGTGCGACCAGTTGGATGGCCTCGCCTCCAGGTCGCCGGCGATCCACCCCTGGGACGTGTATGTGGCGTACGCCTGAGAGCGCCAGTAGGAGGGACTGGGGGAGTCGACGAGGAAGAGCGGCTGGTCCCCCAGAGAGATGGCCCCCTGGAAAGGGAGGTAGCTGCCGAAGGTGCGGAAGGGCGTGGGCTTGCGGGACGGGAGGCCCGAGAAGAGCCGCGCCACGTGGAGCTCCAGGTCGTCCAAGGGGGAGCGGATATCGTTCCAAGCGGCGCGCAGCATGGGGGCCGCGGGAGGCTGGAACGGGATCAGCGCCGCGATGAGGACCACAATGGATACGTACCACACGGCGTGGTACACGGAGGTAGGGCCGTAGGTATCCGAGTACCGGACCTGCTGTCGGTCCCAGCGGGCGGAGCGAGCCAGCGCGGTCATGCGGATGGCCAGCAACAGGGCGAAGAACAGGTAGAGGAAGAGGTGCGGCACCCACCGATCGGGCAGGTAGCTCAGGTTGGTCAGGTGCCCGACCGCGCCCGGCAGCACCCCGATCCACAGGTTCCGGTGCCGGAAGATCGCCCAGGCCGAGACGTAGCCGGTGATCCACGTCAGCCCGCCAAGGGCGAAGACGAACACCACCGTGTCCGTGCTGATGCCGCCTCCGGTGGCTGCCTGCAACCAGGCCTGAACCCGCGAGTTCAGCACCAGGAAGCGGTCCAGTGCCCCGGGGAGCTCCGAGAGCGCGGCCGTCTGCCAGTAGATCACCGCGGCCCCGCCCACCATCGCGCCGAGATGGAGCAGGAACGGATACCGGCGGAGCTTCGCGGCCACCAGCCCGACCAGGACGCTCAGCGTGACCAGGCTGGTGAGCGAGGGCGAGTCCACCCAGTCGGCCCGCCCGACGGTCCACACGACCGAGTACAGGGACCCAAGCAGGATGACCAGGGTGTACCAGCCCTCGGAAGGCGTGAAGCGCAGGTACAGCCAGATGAGCCATGAGGCCGGCTCGTAAACGCGCGGGGCGCTCGGGGCCGCCGCTTGCGTGCTCATGGGCGCGCCCCTGCGCCGCGGCTGGTAGCGCTCCTCGCCGACGGCCCCTGGGCCGGCCCGCTGGCGAAAGCCTCCGCGAGTGGGGCGCCGCGCCGCAGCACGTGGCTCCGGATCCCTCTCTCCGCCAGGAGGGCCACCATCGGCTCGACGGGCGCCTCTCCGCCGAAGGAGACAGGGTCCAGGAGCGCCGCCACGACCTGCGAGGGGTTCCCCAGCATTCCCCCAAGCGACCTTGCCCAGCCGGGGCTCATGGACGGCGTGATGATCATCATGTTGCCCCGGCGACGACGCGCCTGGTCGCTCCCAAGGGTCGCCTCAAGGGAGCGGTCGCCGCCCGCCCGGACCCGGGCCAGGGCGTCCAGGATGCGGAACATCTGGTCCGGGCCGCGGTCCGCCGGGATGTGGAATGGCTCGGCGCCGGAGGCGATCAGCCCCACCGGGACTCCCAGCCCCAGGGCGCGGTCGGCTACGGACGCGGCGGCGATCACCGCGTGTTCCTCCGTGCCGTCCTCCCCCACGCCGACGTGGGCGCCTCCGTCCAGGTCCAGCAGCAGCCACAGATCGTTCCCCACCTCCTCGTCGAACTGCTTGACCATCAGCGTTCCGGTTCGGGCGGTGGTCGGCCAGTGGATCTTGCCCAGGCCGTCGCCGGGGAGGTACTCGCGGATGTGGGAGACGCTGGGAGTGGCCTGGAGCGACACCCTCTGGCCGTACCCGTCCCCCGGCACCCCCAGCATGATTGGCCGGAACCCCGGCAGGGGCTCGGTGGCTGGGTAGATCAGCACCTCGTGGGGCTCCGAGAAGCTGGCCACGTGGCGAAAGATCCCGAACGGGTCGCCCGCCGTCACCTCCACGGGGCCTACGGTGAAGACCCCGCGACGCCGGGCGACCACGCGGCTGCTCCATCCCTGGACCGTGTGGGGGTCGATGCTGATCACGCGGCCCGGGTGGAGGCCGGGCACCGTGGTCAGCTCCTGGATCTCCAGGAACGGCTTGGAGAAGCGGCCGTCGTTGGCGACCTCCATCCAGCCGGCCAGGGAGTCCCCGACGCGGGCCCGGGACGTGGTCCAACGGATGCTTACCTGGATCCCCCGCAGACTCAGACGGCTCCACAGATAGGCGGTGACGAGGGCGGCGGCGAGCAGGTAGGTGAGCCGAGAGAAGACGGCGAAGCCGGTGGCGAGGCTATAGAGCTGGGCCAGCACCAGGAGCAGAAGGGCAATGTGGAACCGGGTTGGACGGCACTTCATCCACGGCTACTCGGCAACTGGGGCTCGCGGGAGCGGACCCCGGGCACCGGCGTGTCTTCCAGGGCTGCTTGCACCACGCTGCGTCCGTCTACGCTCCGCATGCGCGCCGAGGGCGAGACGAAGATGCGGTGGGCCAGCACCGGCTCGGCCATCTCCTTCACGTCGTCCGGCAGGACGTAGTCTCGGCCCTGGACCAGGGCCAGGGCTTGGCCCGCGCGGCGGAGAGCTAGCGAGCCCCTGGGCGAAGCCCCAAGGTCCACGTCCGGGTGCGCCCGCGTGGCCTCCACCAGAGCCACGATGTACTGCGTGATGAGCGTGTCCACGAAGACGTTCCGCACGGCGGCCTGGAGTTCCAGCACGCCCTCAGGCGAGATGACGGGCTCCAGCGAGTCGATGGGGTGGCCTTGGAGCTGCTGCTCCACGATAGCCACCTCGTCCTCGAAGCGTGGGTACCCCAGGGAGATGCGCAGGAAGAAGCGGTCCAGCTCGCCCTCGGGCAGCGGAAACGTCCCCTCGTACTCGATCGGGTTGAGCGTCGCCATCACCAGGAATGGGCGTGGAAGGGGGTGGGTCACGCCGTCCACCGTGACCTGGCTCTCCTCCATCGCCTCCAGCAGGGCGGACTGGGTCTTCGGCACCGCGCGGTTGATCTCGTCCGCCAGGACCATCTGCGCCACGATGGGGCCGGGGCGGTACTCGAAATCGCCGGAGCGCTGGTTGTAGACGTTGACGCCCGTGATGTCGCTGGGGAGCAGGTCCGGCGTGAACTGGATCCGCTTGAAGGAGCACGCGGCGGAGCGAGCCACGCTCCGGGCCAGCAGGGTCTTGCCGACTCCGGGCACGTCCTGGATGAGCACGTGACCCCCGCATAGCAAGGCGATGACAGCCTGCTGCACGGCCTCACGCTTCCCTATCACCACCCGGTTCACGTTGTCGACGACCCGCTGTAGCGACTCCCCGACATCGGCGACCTCTGGCACGGCGCTACTCCTCTCACTGCCTCCCGGAGACCCGGCCCTTGCGTCTCGGCTTGCCCGTACTCAGGATACCCCGTCGCGCGACGATGGCGCCAGCGTAGCGGGCGCGCCCACGGCCTGGGCGCCCTGCGCTATCCTGCATCATCCATGCCGCAGGGCGCCGGGCGATTCAAGCTGGACCGTTCGAATCGAATCCGCCTGCGCGCGAGGCGCTGAAGGCGGCGCGACCGAGGCCGCGGCGGCGTTGCTGTTGACAACGCCCCGTTTCTTTGCTAAGTTCCGCGCGTCCGAGGCTCATCCCCGGCCGGAGTGCGTCCCGCAGCGGCGGGAATGGCTGGCAGCGGGTGGGCAGCGTATGAGGACCGGGCTCCCAAGTGGGGCCTGGAATAGCGGGCAAGGAAACTCGCAGGAGGAGGCGTGCCGATGGCAGCAGACCTGGGCATTGGGGAGTGGTACCCCAGAGACAAGACCGCTATCGCCGGAATCGGTGAAGGGCTCGAGGACGGGAAGTACATGCGGTGGGGCAGGGCCACAAAGAGCGAGTTCCAGCTCGCCTGTGAAGCCGCCCTGGGCGCGTGCGAAGACGCGGGCTTGGACCCGAAGAAGCTCGACGGCTTCTGCTCCTACTCCGACGACCGCAACGGGGCGCCCCGCTTGGCGGCCGCTCTGGGTGTCGACGAGCTGAAGTGCTCCATCATGCAATGGGGCGGCGGCGGCGGCGGTGGGTCGGGAGCCGTGATGAACGCCGTGATGGCGGTTGCCACGGGTTCGGCCGACTACGTGATTGCGTTCCGGTCCCTCTGCCAGGGGCAGTTCGGTCGTTTCGGCCAGTCGCGTGCGGGCGGCCGAATCGGCGGCGGCGCGGCATTCTCGGCCCCTTACGGCCTGATGACCCCGCCTCAGTCCATCGGCGCCATCCGGGGCCGAAGGCACATGGCCCTGTACGGCACCAAGAGTGAGGACTGGGGCCGCATTGCGGTCCAGTGCTACCGGGCCGCCAACCGGAACCCCCGGGCAGTCATGTACGGCCGGCCCATCACCCTTGAGGACCACCAGAACTCGCGGATGATTGCGGACCCGATGCACCTTTACGACTGCTGCCAGGAGAACGACGGCGCGGCGGCGGTGCTCATCACCTCCGCCGAGCGGGCACGGGACCTGAAACAGCCTCCCGTGTACATCATGTCCGCCGCCTCCGGGAACCAGTACCGCGCCGGGGACAACCCCTTCGCCGCCGAGATGGCCTCCGCCAACTTCGGCCCGGACCGGGGCTCGGGTGTCGCCAACCGGCTGTACGCCCAGGCGGGCATCACCGTTGACGACATTGACGTGGCGCAGATTTACGAGAACTTCACCAGCATGGTCCTCATCTCCCTGGAAGAGCACGGCTTCTGCAAGGTCGGCGAGGGCGGGGACTACGTGCAGAGCGGGGCAATCGACTGGCCGAACGGCAAGTGCCCCATCAACACCAGCGGTGGCAACCTGGCAGAGGCCTACATTCACGGCTTCGAGCTCATCACCGAGGCAACCCGGCAGATGCGCGGCACCTCCACCATGCAGGTGGAAGGGGCCGAGATTGCCTTGGTGGCCAGCGGCCCCGGGGTCACCCCCGTCACCGACTCTATTCTGCGGAGGTAGTAGCAATGGCGTACCTGCCCGATGCAATGCCGCTTCCTAGCTTGGACGAGATCGACACTAAAGACTTCTGGGCGCGGATCCAGAACAAGGAGTTCGTAGTCCAGCAGTGCTCGGACTGCGGCACGTTCACCAACCCCCCGGCGCCGCTCTGCTTCAACTGCCGTTCTTTCAACCACCATCTGACCCCGGTGGAAGGGAAGGGCAAGATCTACAGCTACATCATCTGCATCCACCCCGTGCACCCGTCCCTGGTTGAGCGGGGCCCCTACAACGTGGCCATCATCGAGCTGCCCGAGGTAGGCGACGTCCGGTTCGTCGGGAACATCCTCGACGCAGCGGACGAGGAGCTCTACGTTGGAATGCCGGTGAAAGTGGTGTTCGAGGAGCGGGGCGGCGTAATCCTTCCCCAGTGGGTGAAGGCCTAGCTAGACCGATCCGCAAAGGATTCAACGAGAGGGGCGCCCGTTAGCGGGCGCCCCTCTCCCTTTGCCATCAATGGTTGGCTGCGATTCCGCCACGCTCGGTGCGTCAGCCGTCTATGACGACCCGGCCAAGGTGGCCCACCAGCGCCGAGTCGGCCAGCAGAACGCCCGCACCCACGCTGACCCCGCCGCCCAGAACAGACCGCGACACGCGCGCCCCCGGTCCCACTTCCGCGCCGTCCCACAGCACCGCCCGCTCGACAACCGCCCCCTCCCCCACGGAGCACCCCGTCCCCAAGACCACCGACCCCTGAATGCGCGCCCCCGCGCCGACCCGGCAGCCGTCGCCAAGCAGTACGGGGCCGGACAGACGGGCGGTGGGATGGACGTCCGCCGCGCCCTCGGTGCGCACCTCGCTCTCGGAGAAGGGCGACACCAGGGGCGACTCGGCGCTCCCCCGTAGCAGGTCCTCGTTCAGCTGGAGGTACTTGCCCGGCGTCCCCATGTCGAGCCAGTAACCCGGGTGGCGGAACCCGTATACGGGGTCTCCCCGCTCCAGGAGGGTCGGGAAGAGGCCCCGCTCGAACATGTACGGCTCGCCCGATGGGACCAGCCCCAGCACCTCTGGCTCCAGCACGTAGACGCCCGCATTGATCCAGTGGGAAGCGGCCTGGCCCGGTGGCGGCTTCTCCACGAAACGGCGCACCCGGCCGTCGTCGTCGGCCTCCACCACGCCGAACGCGGAGGGATCGGCCACCCAGGTCAGGGCGATGGTGGCCGCGGCCCCTCGGGACCGGTGGAAGGCGATCATCGCCCGCAGGTCCAGGTCGGAGAAGATGTCGCCGTTGAGCACCGCGAAGGTCCCGTCGATCTGGGCCTCGGCCAGCTTCACCGCTCCCGCCGTGCCCAGGGGGGCCTCCTCCACCGAGTAGGTTAGCTGGACGCCATTGTCTCCGCCCTGGCGCAGCCGGCCCTCGATGACCTCCGGCAGATAGCCCGTGGCGAGGACGACGCCGTCCACCCCCGCGCGTCCCAGCATGGCGATCACGTGCGCCAAGAACGGCCGGTTCGCCACGGGCACCACGGGCTTCGGTGTGCCGAGGGTCAGCGGCTTCAGCCGCGTGCCCTCCCCACCGACCAGGATGACGGCTTTCATCAAGGGACCTTTCAACTGCGCGGGCCGCGGCCCCGCCCCTTCCGGGAGCTCTCCGCGCCGGACGTTCAGCGGTGTCGTTCCCCGCCCAACCAGCTGCGCGACGTAGCCGCTCCGGGGACCGGCAGACTGGGGGCGAAGCAGCCCCGAGTGTATCAGAATGAGGCCGAGGGTGTCGCCGGAGGCACTGCCGGCGTGGTGGTGGGGTTTACAAACCTGCGGGTGGGTGATAAAATCCCGCGCTGAGATAGGGTCCCCCTTGTGGGGGCGCCTCGATGATAACCCCCCTGGCAGCGGGCCAGCCCCACGAAGGGGGCGAAGCGCTCGGAGACCCGGCGGCCCAAGGGGTGAGGTAGATGCGAGTACGTCTAGTTGGCGGCAGCACGGGAAGCCGCTCCCTCAGGTCTGTCCGGAGCACCGGGACACGCCCAACCTCGGGTCTGGTCCGTGGTGCCCTCTTCGGAATCCTCGCGCCCCACTTGCACCAGCCGCGTGTGCTGGATCTCTTCGCCGGGACCGGGGCGCTGGGCCTTGAGGCCCTCAGCCGTGGCGCCGTTCGGGTGGACTTCGTCGAGAGCAACCTCCGCCAGTGCGTCGCCCTCCGGGCCGGGCTGCGGGCGCAAGGTCACGAGCCCGTGACGCACGTGCACTGGACGCGGGTGGAGCGAGCCCTTGGCTTCCTCACGGGACCCTACGATCTGGTTGTCATGGACCCCCCTTACGCCTACGCGGGGACGGCGGCGCTATTGGAGCGAATCGCCGGCTCGGCGCTCGTGGCGGAGGAGGGCATCCTGGCCTTGGAGCACGGACGTAGGGCAACGATGCCTGACGTTGTCGGGGACCTCACCGTGCTCACGCGGCGTCGCTACGGGGACACATCCTTGACCATCTATCAGCACGGAGGCGCGAACTAGCCATGGTGACCGCAGTCTATCCCGGAACCTTCGACCCCATCACCAACGGCCATGTGGACATCGCCGTGCGCGCGAGCAAGGCGTTCGACAAGGTCATCATCGCAATCTATGAGGACTCGCCCAAACGCGTCGTGTTCAACGTAGAAGAGCGCGTGGGCTTCTGCCGCGAGGCCGTGTCCCATGTGCCCAATATCCAGGTGACGTCGTTCACCGGCCTTCTGGTCGAGTACGTGCGCAGCGTCGGCGCCCAGGTCATGTTCCGTGGCCTGCGGGCCGGCTCCGACTTCGATTACGAGTTCGACATGGCCCTCATGAACAAGAACCTGGCCCCGGACCTGGATGCGGTCTTCTTCATGAGTAGCCTGGAGTGGCAGTTCCTCAGCTCCTCCAGGATGAAAGAGGTAGTCGGGCTTGGCGGTGACGTCTCCCACCTTGTCCCCCCGGACGTGGACCGGGCGTTGCGGGCCAAGCTGCAAGTTTCGGCCCAGTAAGGGCCGCTGGATGAAAGGAGCCCCATGGAGATCCTGAATCACGTGGACCGGCTCGAATCCCTGGCCACCTCCGCCGGACGGGTCCCAAAGACCCGCAAGGTGCTCATGGACCTGGACAAGGTCCTAGAGCTGGTGGACCAGATTCGCCTGGACATCCCCAAGGACATCCAGGAGGCGGAAGAGGTGCTGGAGAAGCGCGAGGCGCTGATCAACCAGTCCCTCATGGACGCGCGCCGCATCAAGGCCTCCGCCGAGGAGGAGTCCCGGAACAAGGTGGACGAGAGCGAGATCAGCTCGGCTGCCCGGCAGCAGGCCGAAGAGGTCCTGTCCGATGCCAAGCAGCGCGCCGACGCCCTCCTTCAGGACGCCCAGCGCAAGGCCCACCAGACCATGCAGGAGGCCCAGGGCTTCGGCGATGGCCGCGTCACTGAGGCGAACACCTACGCTCACGAGACGCTGCGAGACCTGGAGCAGCACCTCTCCGCGGTGCTGAACAGCGTCCGCCGTGGTCTGGACAGCCTGGAGCAACTGCAGACCGCCCAGGTCCAGAGCTAGGCCGCTTCCCTTCGCCACGCTTCACGCCGCGCCGCCACCGGGCGGCGCGGCCAGCCGTGCCATGCGCGTGGGAGTCACGCACGCCGGGTCACGCTGGGCTACCTGCGCCGCGCTCAAGGCCCTGCTGGCCCGCGCGGCGCGGCCTCCGCCCCGCCCTTCCACAAGCCTGCTCGGCGCGCGGGAGACGGGTGGTGGCGTCAGCCGGAACGGAGCACTCAGGGGAGGGCGGCCATGTCGCGCCTGGATCGCGTACTTGAGTACGGAGAGTTGGTGCTGACGAGTTTCTTCGTCATGGTGGCGGCCCTGGTCCTGGTGCCCATCGCGGCGACCGGGCGCGAGGCGTTCACGATACTGCTTGCGGGCAACCTGCTGGTCATGGTGCTCGCCGCGAAGTTCGTGCTGAAGGTCTGGCGGGACATCCACGGAGAGAGGTAGCAAGGCCGCTCGGATTCTGGATGGGGCCGGCGAGGGCTGCCGCGCGGCCTACAGGTCCTGGCTGCCGAAGACCCTGACCGCCACGAAGGGCAGCACCACCAGCGGCGTCACCCCCAGCGCGACGATGGTGTAGACCTCGATCATCAGGGACTCGCCCTGGAGCACCAGCGGAAGTCCGCCCAGCACTCCCTGGGGCGTCAGCTCGCCTGCGTAGGCCAGCGCCAGAAGCAGGAGCGAGACGTACCAGAATACGCCCAGCACCACGACCCCCAGAAGCGTGTTGTTGAACACCACGCTCACTGTGATCCCCTGGAACACCAGGACCGTCAGCATCAGCGACCAGTAGGTGAGGGCCAAGACGACGCCGGCGACGGACATATCGTTGTCCGCGCCCTGAAGCATCACGATGAACAGGGTCGGTCCAATCACCACGAGGAACATGGTGAGGACGCACAGAGATCGGGAGACCAGCTTGGCCAGCAGGTACGGAGTGGGGGCAATCCCGCGGCTGATGATGGCGACCCCCAGGAAGGGTCGCTCCGCGGAGATCGCGCTTGTGCTGATGACCAGGGCCACGAAGCTCCCGAGGCCCGCGTACAGGACCAGCGCCCACGAGGCGAAGAAGGAGCTGGGGTCCGCGTAGTTCCGCGACAGCAGGATGGCGGCGACGCCCCCGACGATCGTGAGCAGGAACCAGAAGCGCACGACCCACGACCGCGCCAGTATGGTCAGGTCGTACTGGAGCAGCGAGAGGAAGGCGGTCAGCGCGCGAGGCTTGGCGACGCGACCCTGCGACCCGAGCGCCTGCGCTCCGATGGTCATGGCGTCTTCTCCAGCGACGATGGCGGCGTCTGTGTCGATAGGAACAGGTCCGTGATCGAGTCCGATGACCGGATGGCTCGGGAGAATCCCCGGAGGCGGTCCTCGGTCAGCCGCTGGATGAATGCGTCCTCCAACTCACCCACCTGCCGGATCGCCCTCAGCGTGACCCCGTGGCGCGGCAACTCGTCCAGCACCGAGCCCAGCGCCATGCTGAAGTCCCCGCTCGTGGAGAACTCCACGCGCACGACCTCCGGCCCGAGCCTGTCGAAGTGGAGATCGCTGCTCCTCGCGCGGAGGGTCTCGATGGCGACGTCGACGTCGCCGCCCACCAGCGTCAGGTCCACGGTGTTCAGGTAGGCGATCTGCTTCATCTCCGCCACGCTGCCGCTGAAGATGAGCTTCCC